>SBAY01000164.1 GCA_005239945.1 Nitrospira sp. | reverse complement strand
TCCTAATTTCTACTTTCCAATTTCTAATTTCAATGTTGTGTGAACGGCTATAGTTCAGTAATTATGATCCATCAATTGAGGTGTGACAGAGCACTAGAATTATTGTAAAAATTATAAATTTTTACCAAAGCCAAAAATTTATATTGACATCTTAAAGATTCTAATGTATTATATAAAATAGAAATTGCAATTGGAGTAAAAAGGATGTCGGCAATAATCCAACTAATTTCCCTGGCCTTAGATGGAATATTAATTAATTCAGGAATAATCCTGGCCTTCTGGATTAGATTTCAGGGGAATGTCCCGCAAAGTAATTTTGAGGCATATCAAACTATCTGTTTGCCCGCTACCTTGATTATGCTTTTAGCCCTTTATGCCTTCGGATTACATAATTGGCGTAAGGTTGATGATGTCCAAAATAATATCTTTAAGGCAGTCTCATTTGGTATGCTGGTAGTTATGGCTATGACTTACACTATAAGAAGCACTGTAGCCACATTTCCTACCTCTATCTTTGTCATATCCTGGTTGATAAACATCTTGTTTTTGTCGGGCTGGCGAGCTATAGCCAATGAAATATATCAACCTATTAAAAGGGTTTTAATCGTCGGAACAGATGAGAAAGGGTCTGCGGTTGCCGCCGAGATTAAAAGACATCCCCACGCAGGTTATAAATTGATTGGTTTTATTGGTGAGTTATCTCCAAATAAAACCCTTAATGTGTTGGGCGGCTATGATGATCTGCTCAAGGTTATTGAGGAAAATGAGGTGGACGAAGTAATCGTTGCCGTATCACATACCTCAAATCCGAAATTGTGGGAGACAATCCTGACTTATGAGAGCAAGATAAGATTTAAGACTATTCCTGATATCTATGAGGCTATTACCGGTAAAATAGGTAGCATCCAGATAGAGGCAGTGCCTTTAATCGAACTGAGTATAGCCCCTATCTCGGGATGGAATAAAAATATAAAGCGATTAATAGATATCCTCATTTCATTTATTGCCTTAGTTCTCTTTTTACCTTTATTCCCAATTATTATGATTCTTATTAAATTAGATTCCAGAGGACCTGTGTTTTACAGACAAAAAAGGGTTGGCAAGGATGGAAGAGAATTTCAGTTATGCAAATTTCGCTCGATGTATGTTGGGGCTGAAGATAAAACAGGCGCTGTCTTAGCCACCCAAAATGATTCACGAATTACTAAAATAGGTGGAAAACTGCGTAAATTACGGCTTGATGAATTACCTAATTTTTTCAATGTTCTGCGAGGACATATGAGCCTGGTTGGTCCCAGACCGGAGAGACCTGAATTTGTTAAGGAATTTATAAAAAATATCCCCGGTTACCGGTTGAGATTGAAAGTCAGACCTGGCATTACCGGATTGGCCCAGATAAATGCCCCTTATGATGTCCCAGCAGAAATTAAACAACTTTATGATATCCTTTATCTTAACAATTATTCACTCTTTTTGGATTTTAAAATCATGCTCAAGACCTTATTCGTTATTTTAAGAAGACAGGGGGCACAGTAAGGTTGTTTAGGCTGTAGGGGTTTAGGCTGTAAGTAGGAAAACCTAACCGCCTACAGCCTAAACAACCTGAACAAGGAGGATGAGAAAATGGATTATGATGCTATTTTAAAAAATTTCGTCCAAAGCCGGGAATGGGAAGTAGCTAAACAAGTTTTACTTAACAAAATAGGGATTTCTCACCTATGGATTGTTAATTCGGAGAGAAAATTTCTATTTCGTGAAGAGGCAGGAAAACTATATTGTCAAATGATAACCGCTACCTTAAATGGCAGAAAGGAATGCGATAATACTCAAGTTTCTTCTATCCAATATGCCCTGGATAATAAAGTTCTTACTGTATTTCCATGTCAGAGCGGATTTTTAGGATTTACCTGTCCGATAATGAACAATCAAAATGTAATCGGGATAATTGGTAGTTGTGGGATAGTCAATTCAGCCCTGCAACATAACCAATATGCCCAGGTAATCAAAAACTTTAATTTAGAGTCAAAGGCTTTCATAGATAGTCTCAGCAAAGCTCATAGTACAACCGTAGAGGCATTGGAATTGGATGTAGAATTAGTGGCGTTGTTGAGTCAATTAGCCATAGATTCAAAAATAAAACACCAGCAACTCTCCAGCAAGGAAGGAGAAGTCGAGGCTATCTCCGAATTTTATAAGCTTTTCGAAGAATCCCGTAGTCTGATGTTAACCCTCGAGACTAAGAAACTTTATCCACTGATAGTAAATTTAACTGCCCGGGTGATGAATGCCGAAATTGCCTCTTTGATGATAATCGATGAAAAAACTCAGGAAATAAATATCAAAGCCGCTATTGGTTTAGATGCAGACCATATTGCCAAAACTAAATTACATGTGGGTAAAGGTGTGGTTGGCTATGTAGCCAAGACCGGCGAGCCTCTTTTAGTAGGAGATATTACCGCCGATACACGATTTCATGTTCAAAGTAGTTCCCCTAAATACTACACTAAATCCTTAATTTCCGCCCCTCTAAAGGTTGGTGATGAAATTCTTGGTGTCCTCAATGTCAATAATATGAAAACACGAAGACCATTTAATGAAACAGACCTTAAATTACTCTCTATTATCTGTGGTCATGCGGCTGTGGCCATTAAAAATGCTAAAAAATATCATAGCGAAGATAAGGAAAAGGCAACTGAAGAAATTGAAATACAAATGAGAGAAAAGGAAGAGGTGACTGAGGTTAAACAGGAACTTATAAAAGAAAAGGTTGACATAGAAACACAATTAAAAGAAAAAGAAGAGATGATACGGGTAAAAGAGGAGTTAATCAGGGTTAAACAAGAACTTTTGAAAGAAAAATTGAAGACGACTGAAGAAGAAGAAGACAAGGAGAAATTATTAAAGGAAATCAGCACATTAGAAAAGGAAAAAACAATATTAAAAACTGAGATGTCCCAATTGCAAGAAAAGGCAAAGAAAACAGATGACTTAATTAAAGAAAAAGAAAAATTAGAGAAAGAAAAGGATGAGTTAATTAAAGAAAAGGAGGAATTGGAGGCACAGACAGAAGAATTAGGTATTTTATACAGTATCTCCCGCGAGGTTCCTTTAATGAAGATGCCGCAAGAAATCCTTGGCTGGGTTTTAGATAAGATTCAACCCTTTTTCAACTATCATGCCGGCACATATTTACTTGTCGATGAACATCGCTTGATAAGTGAGATAAAACAGGTTTGCTATATAAATAAAGAGTGCATCCAGAATATTAAAGATACGGTAGAGAAAAAATGGTTGGAGATAAATCCGCAAAAGACATTTAAAATAATTTACCATACCGAGGAAGGAACCTCATCAGAATTATTTTGGGTAGGGATAGAAAAGTTTCAAAGTCAACTTATAACTAATTTACATCATCGCGACGAAATAATTGGACTTTTAGTCCTTAGTAGTTTTAATGAAGATGCATTTACCCCCTTACAAAGAAGATTATTAACCATTATTGCCAATCAAGTCTCAGAGACCCTTGAGAAGGTAAAATTATTTGCTAAAATACGCGAATTAGCCGAGCGGGATGAATTGACTAAGGTTTATAATTATAGATACTTCGAAGACTATTTAGAAAAGGAGTTTGCCTTTGCTAAACAGTATAATAAACAAATATCTTTAAGTATGCTTGACTTTGACCGATTAAAATATGTCAATGATACCTATGGACACCAGGCAGGTAATCTCCTGATTAAAACGATTTCTGATATAATCAAAGAAACGGTTGCCGATAAAGGGCTTTTAGCCCGGTTTGGAGGGGATGAATTTGCGGTTGTTTTGTCTGAGACAGACCAGAATACGGCATTTTCCATAGCCGAGTCTATTCGAGCTAATATCAATAAAACTACTCTTGAATTTGTCAAAGGCACTCCTCACCAATTATCGGCCAGTCTGGGGGTTTCTACCTATCCAAATCAGGGAATCGAGACAGAAAAGGACCTGCTGGCCAAGGCAGATAAGGCACTTTACGAGGCTAAACAACGAGGAAGAAATAAGGTTGTCGCCTATACACCTTAGAAGAAGAAATTAAAAATTAAAAGTTAAAAATTAAAAATTAAAAATTGAGGAGAATAATTCTCAATTTTTAATTTTTAATTTTTAACTTTTAATTTTTAATTTCTTCACATCTCCACGCGGGTAATAACACCGTGTAATTTGTGTGAGGGAAGTTTGTGGAACTGGGCAAAGGAGGGTGTTAAATCCTTAATCATCGCAAATATCTTCCAGACAAAGTTTTTGGTCACAATATCGTCAAGACCATAAAAGATTGCCTTGGCATCTATTTCGGCTTGTTTTAATATCTCCTGGACATCAATAATCTGCATGTAGCCTAATTGTATCTCAAATACACTTATGCCTGGGGCCAGGTCCTCTTTAAAAAACCCTACAGCCTCGAAAGGGTCATCCAGCGTGATTATCGAGACAAAGACATTATCCTCATACATTATATTGTTAATAAACATGGTATTAACAATATAGGGCGAAATAACCTTTGTCCCCATGAGGAAAAAAATAGCTCTACCTTTAATCTTGTTCATTGTTTTATAGGCCTGATTATATTTCTTAAGAAAAACATCGATATCCATCATCTTAATTGCTCTATAAAGCCTTTTTTGTCCTAAGGTATAAATGACAATTATGCCGAATGGAATTAAGGCCAGGATAATTGACCAATAACCACCATGAGGTATTTTATAGGTATTCGATACCAGAAATATTATCGCCACAACGGTCACAAAGAAAGAGATAATTGCCGACGGGATTTTACCTTTTAACCAGAATATCCAGGCCATCATAATACCTGTTAAGGTCATTGTCCCCGTAACCGCGAGGCCGTAAGCCGCACTAAGACGATGTGATTCCTTAAACTCATACATAATAAATAAAACAGTCCCCAGCAAAAACCAATTTACAATCCCAATATATATCTGTGATTTCAATTTAGCCGATGTATAATCAACCTTAAGCAGAGGCATAATATGGGTTGTTATTCCTTGATACACAATTGAAAACATCCCGCTAATCATAGCCTGGGAGGCTATAACCGTAGCTATTACGCTGAGAATAAGAAATGGAACATAGAGAGATTGTGCCTGATGAAAGACCATGGCAAAAAGGATGTTTTTTGCCTCTGGATGGGCAATGATATAAGCACCCTGTCCAAGGTAATTTAACAAAAGGGCAGCAAAGACAAAATACCATGCCCTAACAATGGGTTTTCGCCCTAAATGCCCCATATCGGCATATAATGCCTCACCACCTGTAGCACAGAGAATAACCCCTGAAAGCACGAAAAACCCATTCACACCGTTTTCAATGAGAAATTTAAAGGCATAGTATGGATGGACAGCCATTATGACTGCTGAAACCTGAATTATTGAGACAATCCCTGAAATGGATAGTGATAAAAACCAGAGCAACATTAAAGGTCCGAAAACTCCGGCAACCTTTTCCGTTCCTTTTCGTTGAAAGGCAAACAGTAATATCGCAATTATAGCGGCAATAAGAATAAGGTTTGTCTGCCTTGTATTTTCCAATCCTGGGATTAAAAGCAAACCTTCAACAGCACTTAATATACTTATGGCCGGGGTAATTATACCGTCACCAATAAAAAGGGATATACCGATAAAAGAAATCAGGGTAACAAATGCTATCTGTCTGCTTGATTTCAAAAGGGGAACCAGGATTTCACGGAGCACAATTATCCCCCCCTCACCTTTTTTACCAAGGCCCATGGCCAGCCAGGCATATTTAACCATAACAAGTATGACCAGTGTCCAAACAATGAGAGAAAGGACGCCAATCACATTTTCTTGAGTCGGCTTGGTGAAGAGAAATATAACGGTCAGCGTATATATCGGACTTGTCCCAATATCTCCGAAAACAAGGCCAAGTGATTTTATAACGCCACTTAGAGGCGATTCTTTTTCTTTTTCAAGCATTGTTTGCTCCTAATAATATTGGCTAAAAGTGGTTATCCATTAGAAGTGTAAGAAAGGGGATAAGGAGATGGGAGATTATTCATTGTAAATTGTAAATTGTAAATTGTAAATTGTAAATT
>SBAY01000378.1 GCA_005239945.1 Nitrospira sp. | reverse complement strand
TCCTTAAATTATCCAAAATGGGCTATTTTTCGTTATCGCCTACATATGAAAAAAACTTTGTTAAAAAAACAACATCTTGCAAGTTTGTATTACAGATTGAAAGACAAAACCTTTATATTCCAAACTTTTTGCACCAAAATTGAGAAGAAGCCCTGTCTTTAAGCCTGTCGCTTTCAGGCAGTTAACTGAATTGAAAGAAACGATAACTTTTTTGTTGACATAGAATCCAATCAGGTGTAAAATACTTAATGAAAGAGGATATTCAATTATGAAAAATGGCGAGCTAAAAAAACTATTTAATATCTTTGTTAAAAGCAAAGAATGGGAAAGAATCAAAGGGATAATCTTAGACAAGATGGATTCTACCTTCTGCTGGTTGGTGGATACGGAAGGCCATTATTGCTTTAAAAAAAAGAATGACAAGGATTTTTGCCGGATGATTAAATCCTCCCTCGATGGGACAAAAAGATGTGAAAAATTCCTTATGTTCACCTTGAGTCAGGCACGAAAGAATAAAATGCCTACCTGTGCGATGTGTGATGCCGGCTTTTTAGGATTTGCCTGCCCGATATTGGTTGGACAGGAGGTAATTGGCACCATCGGCGGCTGCCAGATTGCTAATTCGGATTTGACTTATTCATCCTATGGGGACATTGCCCGTAAGTTTAATTTAGACCCGGATAAATTTATGACCATTATCCATAAAGAAGACCACCTTATGCCGACGGAGGTTCTGGAAATAGAGGCAGAATTGATTACCCTTCTGGCTCAATCGGCCATAGAATTGGTCTTTAAACAGGAACAATTACTCGAGCGGGAAGAGGAAATAAAGGGTATATCCGAGTCTTACCAACTTTTTAGTGGAAGTCGTGAATCTATCCTCAATTTAGGTAAAGAGAATCTTTACTCACTTATCGTCAATATGGTTGCCCGGGCTATGGGGGCGGAGATATGTTCCTTGATGTTATTGGATGAAGAAACACAAGAATTAACGATGAAAGCCGCCGTGGGATTAGACATACTTATTGTTTCTAAGGCTAAGGTAAAGGTTGGACAGGGGATTGTCGGGTATGTAATTAATACAGGTAAGCCTTTATTGGTCGAGGATATAGAGCAGGATACACGATTTACAAGGACCTTTCGCTCAAATAGATATTACACCAAATCACTTCTTACCTCTCCCTTAAAAATTAATGATAAGGTTATAGGTGTTATCAGCGTCAATAACAAGGCGACCCATGGTCCTTTTAATCAACGAGATTTAGAATTATTTACCCAGATATGCAAACATATTGGTCTGGCGATTGAGAATTTAAAACCATATCCCTCTGAGGAGGAAAAGGAAAAGGAACTTAGAGCCAGTGAGGTAGGACGATTACGCACAGAGGCAGAACAATTGGAGCTACTTTGTAATATTAAGCGAGAAGAGATAAAGGAGCTTGAGCAACAGGTAGTGGAGATGAATAAACCTTATCCTGACCAACTCCTGAAAGAATATGAGGAACAAAAGGCAGTGATTGAGGAATTAAATAAGAAAATAGTAGAACAGGCTTCCAGCCTGTCATCGAAGATAAAAGATGCCGAGTCAGAGATCGAAAGATTGAATGTCGAAATAAACCAAAGACCACAAGTGGAGGAAATTAAGGAAATAAAGGCTCAACTTGAGGCAGAAACCGTAAAGGCAAAGGGTTATGAGGCTGAGGTTGAACGGTTGAAGGCAATAGTAGCACAGGCAGGCAGCCTGTCATTACCTGAAATAGCTGAAATCGAAGAGAAACTACACGCCCAAACAATAATTGCCGAGGAGGTTAAAATTCAGGCCGAGGAATTAAAGATTAAATTGGAAGAGGAATTCGCAAAGACTCAATTACAAACTCAAGAACTCGAAAGACTGACTGCAGAGTTGGAAACTACGAAAGGGATGATTTCCCAAGCTGATGAATATAAAGAGAGGCTTGAGGCTGAAAAATTAAAGGTAACCGCACTAACAGAGCAAATCGAGGAATTTACGACACAGGTTGGGGAGCTTGAACTCCTTAAATCCCAAATAAAGGAATTGAGGGAAAAGGTTGGGACAAAAGAGGAAATAGGGGTTGAACCAACGGATTTTAAGGTTTATGCCGAGACACTAAAAACTAAATTAGAGGCTGAAACAGCAAAGGCAAAGGCACTAACCATAGAGCTCAACGAACTTAAAGGTCAACTAAGGGATACAAGGCTTAAAAATCAGCTCGAAGAGTTAGAGCGATTAAAAAAGGAGCGGGCGACGCTACAGCAACTCCAGGCTCAAACCGCATTAATCAAAGATTTAAGGATTGAAGCGGAAAAGGCAAAAGAGCGGGTTAAAACTGAGCACACGGAATTGGATGAATTGAAGGCACAGCAGGCAAAATTGGGGTTACTCTACCAGGTTAAACAGGAAATCAAGGATGCTCTACGACAACAGACAGAGGCAAAAAATGCTAATGACGAAAAGGCACAGGCGGAGGCTGAAGAACGATTAAAGGAATTACGCGCTCAAAATGAGGAGTTAGAAAAACTCCGCGCCCAGTCCCGTGAACTTAATTTCCTCTTCCGTATGAGTCAGGAATTAGCCCAGATGTTTGAGAGGGAAAAGATTCTTGAATTAGTCCTTGATGAGGCACATACCTACCTTGATTATTATGCTGGTGCTTATTTGCTGATAAAGGATGATAGGCTTATAGGCACACTGCGCAGGAATTGCAAACTTGATGAGCAAATGATTGAGAATTTAAAGGCAAGAATGTTAACCCAGTGGTTAGAATGGAATCCGAGACGCAAGAAAGAGGCTAAAAGACAAATCCATTTTGAAATTACAGGTGAGGAGAAAAAACCTATACCCAAAGAAGAGGAATGTGGTGACGGATTTATAAGTGCACCGATAAGAGAAACGGGCAAAACTATTGGTATCTTAAGTGCCTACAGTTTTAAAAGAGATGGCTGGACACCCTTACAAAAAAGACTTCTTACCATTATTGCCGACCAGGTCTCTGTGGCTTTAGAGCGGAGTAGGTTATTCGAAGAGATGAAGGAATCCGCAGAACGGGATGAATTGACTAAGGTCTATAACTTTAGATATTTTGAGAAATTCTTCGATAAAGAATACGAGTTGGCAGTGCGATACAATCAACCACTTTCCATGATTATGTTGGATTTTGACCACTTAAAACATTTCAATGATACCTACGGCCACGAGGCAGGCAACCGCCTGATAAAAGCCGTTGCCCAATCGATTCAACGCAATGTTCGAAAAAGCGATTGGGTAACAAGATTTGGGGGGGATGAATTTGCTATTATTATGCCGCAAACAAATGAAGAGGGGGCACTATTGGTTGGGGAGAAGGTGCGTCAGGCAATCGCCGAGCGTGAGATGGTTTTTGGAGGACATACCTACCGTTTAACCGCCAGTTTGGGGGTATCTACCTGTTATAAAGAGAATAAATCATTTAATGCCAAGATGTTAATTGCCAGGGCAGATGAGGCTCTTTATTGGGCAAAGGAAGAAGGTAGAAACCGGGTTTGCCTCTATCACCCGCGAATTAAACAAGAACCTATTAAACCAAAATACCAATGGAAAGATGTCTTCCTCGCTTTGATGAGACCATTGTCCTGAAATTAAATAAAGGCATTTGGGAAATTCATAAGCCTTTGTCCCATAGGGGAAAAAGGAAATAGTACACGGATGGACACGGATTAGGCGGATTAACACAGATTCTTTTATCTGTGTTAATCCGCCTAATCCGTGTCATCCGTGTGCTATTCCTTCTATTTTCAGAATGCCTCATAACAAATTTATTCTTGACAAAATATTTTGTTTATGCTATAGTAAAATCACTGTAACCTATGATGCCGTATTATATAACTGTAGAGAGGCAGTCTAATCTAAGATTAGGATTACTCACATATAGAGACACAACGAATACAAAGATAAATGAAAACGAAATTGGAGAAATAGAGGATAACCCTTTGTGACTTCGTGTGAGGAGATAGTAATTCTAACCTCTCATTGTACCTGAGTGAATATAACCAAATTGAAGTAATTGATTTTTCAAGTCTGGGGGAAAGTGAACTATGTTATTATGAAAATATACATTGACACTTGCGGTATTCAAAGACCATTAGATACAAAAAGTCAACTGAGAATTATACTTGAATTTGACTCAATACTTGGACTCATCGAATTTTGTAAAGAGAACCATGCTGAGTTGATTACTTCGGATATTTTGAGATTTGAGATTAGAAACTGTCAGAATATCGTCAGGCGTGAATATGCTGAAGATGTTCTGAAAAAAAGCCAGAATAGATATATCTCTTACAGAAGAAATCAGAAAACGTGCGGTTGAGTTGGAAAAATTTGGCTTCAGAGGAATTGATGTCTTGCATTTAGCTTCTGCGGAAGCAGGCAATGCCGACTTTTTTTGTACCTGTGATGACGAAATTATTAAAAAGGCAAAGTCAAAGAAAGTAAACAAAATAAAAGTGCTTTCACCGACAGACTTGATAGAGTCCTGTGGTAATATGTCAAGAAAAAATGAGCTGATATTTAACTTTTTTGTCCCTGTAATTGGGGACAAAAATGGCATTGAAGGTTAAATGATGTTCAAAACTAATAAATTTTAGTTAAC
>SBAY01000199.1 GCA_005239945.1 Nitrospira sp. | reverse complement strand
GAAGAGAGGGGTTTAAGGGGAGAGAAACACTTTTTTCAAAAAGGGTTTCTCTCCCCTTAAAAAACACCTCTCTTTAAACCACTACTAAAAGTTGGGGAATTTCTGTTGTTCGTAGAGGAAACCATGTGGTAAAAATTTCCCTTGACAATGTTCAGAAAACTTGTTATCATAGGTGAAGCGTATTCAAGTCTCCGCGTACCACGTGGAGAATTGATACATTGTTTGAAATATTTAAGGAGGAGGTTTTAATAATGGCACAAGAAATGAGTCAGGATAAGGAAAAGGCGTTAGAATTAGCCTTGAGTCAGATTGAGAAGCAATTTGGCCGGGGTTCTATTATGCGATTGGGGGATGAAGGGGCAAAGGAAAAGATGCCAGCTATTCCTACCGGGGCTATATCCCTTGATATTGCCCTGGGGCCTGGTGGTATGCCCAGGGGTAGAGTAGTCGAAATATTTGGACAGGAATCATCCGGTAAGACCACATTAAGTTTAAGTATTGCCGCCCAGGCTCAGAAGAATGGAGGGATTGCGGCATTTATTGATGCCGAACATGCTATTGACCCGGAATATGCCAAAAAGATAGGTGTGGATATAGATAATCTTTATATTGCCCAACCTGATACCGGGGAGCAAGCATTAGAAATAACCGATACCTTGGTCAGGTCAGGGGCAATAGATGTAATCATTATCGATTCGGTAGCGGCTTTAGTCCCTAAGGCAGAGATAGAAGGTGAGATGGGCGATCAACATATAGGTTTGCAGGCAAGACTTATGTCTCAGGCGTTGAGAAAACTTACAGCCTCTATTAGTAAATCAAAGGCAACGGCTATTTTCATCAATCAAATACGAGAGAAGATTGGTGTCATGTTTGGTAGTCCGGAAACAACACCAGGCGGCCGGGCATTAAAATTTTATTCATCCATAAGATTAGAGATGCGCAAAACTCAACCTATTATGCGTGGTGAGGAAACAATTGGCGGCAGGGCGAAGGTAAAGGTGGTCAAAAATAAGGTTGCTCCACCTTTTAAGAGCGCTGAGTTTGATATCTTGTATGACCGCGGCATATCTTATGAAGGAAGTTTGATAGATGTAGGGGTTGAGCAGGGCATTATTCAACAAAGCGGGACATGGTTTTCTTATGGTGAGACAAAGATAGGGCAGGGTAGAGAAAATGTCCGCAAATTCTTAGAGGAAAATAAAAATATAGCGGCTGAAATCGAACAGAAGATAAAGGAAAAGGTAGGATTGGTAGCCCCTGTATCAAAATAAAGATGGAAATCAGATAGAGGTTGAAAATGATAGGAACTAATGAATTATTTACTATAAAAGAAGCAAGTATTTGGGCAACAAAATATTTAAACAAGAATGTAACCACCTCAAATATTTTCTATCTCATCCAATACGGACGGATAAGGAAAATTGGCAATAACGGAACAACGCAGGTTTCAAAACAAGAGCTTATTAATTATTACAAATCCTACAACGGCAACCGTGAGTTTGCCTGGAAGGACCAACTTGGTGAGGACTTAAATTGGGCTTTGTCATTTGACCAATACAAAGAAGCGGAAACCACAAAGCATGTTCACCGTCTTCATCCTTATAAAGGGAAATTTATTCCGCAACTTGTAGAATACTTTCTGGATAGCCATACCGATAATTTCAAGAAACAAACTTATTTCAAAAAAGGAGACATCATTCTTGACCCATTCTCAGGATGTGGAACAACAATGGTTCAAGCAAATGAACTTGGTCTGCACGCTATCGGTATTGATGTTTCTGCCTTTAATGCATTAATTGGAAATTGCAAGATTATGAAATATGACCTTGTTGATGTTCAAACCGAAATTAATCGAATAACAAAGGCGCTCAAGGAATTTCTTGCTAACTCGCATATCCTTGAATTTGAAGAAAAACTTTTGCGGGCACTTTATGACTTCAACAACAAATATTTTCCTGTTCCAGATTACAAATACAAACTCCAACGAGGAGAAATAAACGAAGATGAATACGGAACAGAAAAAGAGAGAGAATTTTTACCTATTTTCAACAAACTCGTTAAAGAATACAATATAAAGCTAAGACAGGATAAAACAGATACCTTTCTTGATAAGTGGTATTCGCAAAATGTTAGGGATGAAATTCAATTTGTGTTCGATGAAATCAAAAAAATTAAGAATATTGCTACGAAAAAAATCATGAGCATTATTTTGAGTAGAACCATTCGTTCCTGCAGAGCAACAACACACGCTGATTTGGCAACACTTATTGAACCAATTACAGCAACCTATTACTGTTCAAAGCACGGTAAGGTTTGCAAGCCGCTTTTTTCTATCCTTAAATGGTGGGGAACATACACAAAAGATACGGTTAGTCGGCTTTATCAATTTGACAGATTGCGCACTCAAACATTTCAGCTTTGCTTAACGGGTGATAGTAGAACTATTGATATATTTGGGGAGATTGAAAAGAGAAATCCATTGTTCGCAGAATTAGCTCAAAGGCAAAAAATCAAGGGTATTTTCTCAAGTCCACCGTATGTTGGTTTAATTAATTATCACGAACAACACGCCTATGCCTATGACCTTTTTGGTTTCAAACGACAGGATGAATTAGAAATCGGTCCGCTTTTCAAAGGACAGGGAAGAGAAGCAAAACAAAGTTACATTCAGGGTATTGGTGATGTCCTTAATAATTGCAAAAAATATTTGGTTGACGATTATGATATTTTTCTTGTAGCAAATGATAAATACAATATGTATCCGATTATTGCCGAAAATGCAGGGATGCGAATTGTTAAGCAATACAAACGACCAGTATTAAACCGCACCGAGAAAGATAAGGGGGCATATTCAGAAACTATTTTTCATATGAGGAAGAGGTAAAATAATTATGGCATTATCCGTATATCAAATTCAAAATATTGAAAATGTTTTACGCAATAGTTTAAGACATAGATTTCAAAACTACAAGCCAGAGCCGGCATCAATGCCATTTCATACAAGATTACTTGGTAAGGATAGAATGGCTTTGTTTTCTTTCCTACATTCTCTGAATACAAATTTCGGGACAAGTATTTTTGAGCCTGTTGCCTTAGCGCTTGCCTCATCTACTTTTACAAGTGTTTCTTCACAACAGACAGCAGGAACACAAATTTCATCAGAGGCACACAGAGTTATTCAAAGCATAATGGATAGATTAGCAACAGCCAATTCATCGCCCAATAAGCCAGATGAAATCGACGCGATTAGAAAGGTTTGCAGACAAGGGGAAATGAAAATTGTTAAGCCGACTAAAGTTGACATTAAACTCGTTGCTCGCGAAGGAACGATATATTTGGTTGACTTGAAAACTGCAAAACCAAATGCAGGAGGTTTTAAGGAATTTAAACGAACGCTTTTGGAATGGGTTGCAGCAACTTTAGCTAACAATCCAATGGCAAATGTTCAAACAATTATTGCAATTCCCTACAACCCTTATGAACCACAGCCCTATAATCGCTGGACAATGCGAGGGATGTTAGACCTTAACAATGAATTGAAGGTAGCGAATGAGTTCTGGGATTTTCTTGGTGGCTCTGGGGCATATCTTGACTTGCTGGATATCTTTGAAAGAATCGGGATTGAATTGCGACCAGAGATTGACCAATATTTTGCACGCTATAACAGGTAACATTGACTGTCGATGGGTTTTGGTGGTAAAAAAAGAATCTTGTTAAGGCACGGTATTTTAATCTAAATAGACTTCTGCAAAATGAGAAATGCGAGAAAAAATATGTCACAAAGTCACCAGGACACAAAATCCCACAAAAGGAAATTTTAGTGAAATTTAGTGTCTTTGTGGCTAAAAGAATGTGTATAAAGGAAGAGGGTTAGAGTATAGAGAAAAAGTCAAGGAAAACAATTTCATAATTTACTGAAATATCAATAAGTTGTGAATTTTGCAGAAGTCTATAATCTAAAATTGAAAGTCCTGTGGTAATATGTCAAGAAAAAAAAGAGCTGATATTTAACTTTTTTGTCCCTGTAATTGGGGACAAAAATGGCATTGAAGGTTAAATGATGT
>SBAY01000006.1 GCA_005239945.1 Nitrospira sp. | reverse complement strand
GATTACAAAATATTGAATGTAGAATATTGAATGTAGAATGTAGAAGGAAAGAAAAATATTTCAACAAAACTACCAACCACTACGACAAAAGAATGCCAAAACTTCATAATTCTACATTCTACATTCTACATTCTACATTCAATATTCATTAATTTTTAACCTACTGAACACATCATTTTAAACTTGAAGAGGCACTACCACTATGTTCACCAATTTCTTTGGTACGGAGATAATCTTTTTTACCTGTTTATCCTTGATTTTATCCTTAATCTCAGCCAGAGCCAGATTTTTTATCTCTTCATCCACAACATCAACGGCAACGGTTATTTTCCCTCGCACCTTGCCGTTAACCTGGATGACAATTACCGCCTCTTCTTCCTTTATTGCCTCTGGGTTATATTTAAGCCAGGGTTGGTCAAAAATAGAGGCTTGTTCTGTTGTTGGTGTTTTGCCTAAAGCCTCAACGAAGCAAGCTTCCCATAATTCCTCGCAGAGATGAGGAGCCATCGGTGATAGTAAAAGCACTACGGCCTCTAATGCCTCTTTCAGGACAAAGATACTTGAATTATCATTGGCTCTGAACTGATACTTGTAAATTTCGTTAACTAATTCCATAATCGAGGCAATAGCCGTATTGAAATGAAATTCCGTTTCTATATCCTCAGTTACCCGTTTTATCGTCTTATGCGTAGCGGCATGCAACCTTTTATCATCACCAACTAACTCTAAATCCCGAATCCCGAACCCCGAACCCCGAATCTTGCCTTCCTTCGCATATTGCTGGACAATCCGATAAACCCGGTTCAAAAATCTCCAGGAGCCCTCGACTCCCTGATCGCTCCACTCAAGGTCTTTTTCAGGTGGGGAGGCAAAAAGGATAAATAATCTCACCGTATCTGCACCATATTTGGCGATAATCTCATCCGGGTCAACAACATTTCCTTTGGATTTAGACATCTTTGCCCCATCTTTGATAACCATTCCCTGGGTAAGCAGGTTTAAAAAAGGCTCCTTGACCGACAATAGCCCTAAATCTGCCATCACCTTAGTAAAAAATCGGGCATAGAGTAGATGCAGGATAGCATGTTCAATCCCACCAATGTATTGGTCAACAGGTAACCAGTATTTTGTCTCCTCAATATCCACTGGGCTATTTTCTTGTTTCGGGCTGATATAACGGCTAAAATACCAGGAAGAATCAACGAATGTATCCATTGTATCTGTTTCCCGCTTAGCCTGATGTCCGCATTGAGGACAGGTAGTATTGACGAATTCAGGCACATCGGCTAAAGTTTGCCCCTTCTGAATATCCACATTTTCAGGTAATTCAATCGGCAGGTCTTGCTCAGGAACCGGAACCTTGCCACAATCAGGGCAATAGATAATCGGAATAGGTGTCCCCCAGTAACGTTGTCTTGATACTAACCAGTCTTTTAATCGGTAATTGACCGTTCTTCTACCCATCTTTTCTTTTTCCATCCAGAGTGAAATAGCCTCAATTGCCTCTTTGCTTGGCGTATTATCAAATTGCTCTGAATTAACCAGAAACCCTTCATCTTCGAAGGCATAAGTCATTGTTTGGGCAGAAAGTTCTTCTAATGGAGATTGAATAACCAATCGTTTTGGCAGGCCATATTTAGCGGCAAATTCAAAATCACGCTGGTCGTGGGCAGGTACTGCCATGATTGCCCCTGTTCCATATTCCATCAAAACATAATTGGCTATCCACATAGGTATCTTTTCGTTATTAACCGGGTTGATAGCATATTTGCCGGTAAAAATACCTTCTTTTTCAATCTTTTCAATGTCTTCTAAGTCTTGTCTGACGGTATATCGTTCGATAAATTCCTTTATTTTATTTTCCTGTTGAGTGCCTTTTATAAGTTTTTCGAGGAGAGGATATTGAGGGGCTAAAACAACATAAGTTGCCCCGAAGATAGTATCGGCTCTGGTAGTAAAGACCTTTATAATTTCATCTGTGTCGGCTACCCTAAAATCGATTTCAGTCCCAAAACTCTTACCAATCCAATTAATTTGCATAGAAAGAACCCGTTCGGGCCAATCTTTGAGGAGTTTTTGTTCTTCCAGAAGTCTATCTGCATAGGCAGTAATCTTAAAAAACCATTGGTCTAATTTCTTGCTTTTAACAACAGTCGAACAACGCCAGCATAATCCCGCTTCTACCTGTTCATTAGCCAGAACAGTCTGGCATTTTTCACACCAATTAACCTCGGCCTGTTTTTTATATACCAAACCGTTTTCATAAAATTTCAGGAATAGCCATTGATTCCATTTATAATAATCAGGGGAGCAGGTAGCAATTTCACGAGTCCAATCATAAGAAAGCCCCAGTTTCTTTAACTGGGATTTCATATATTCGATATTTTGCCCGGTCCATTTTGCCGGATGAATCCCTTTTTCTAAAGCGGCATTTTCTGCCGGCAGACCAAAGGCATCCCAGCCCATCGGATGCAAAACCTCATAACCAAACATCCTCTTAAATCGGGCAATTACATCACCAATAACATAATTTCGGACATGTCCCATGTGGATTCTTCCAGATGGATAAGGAAACATCTCCAGACAATAATATTTCGGCTTTTTCTTAGCCGAGGTGAGATTAAATATTCCTTTTTCTTCCCAGAATTTTTGCCATTTTGTCTCTATTTGTTCAAAGGGATAGCCTTCTTGATTACTCACTGTCCATCACTCCAATTAAAACACACCTGCAATGTTCTGTCCCTATTCAATTGATGGCTCACAATTACTGAACTATTACCTCTTCAAGATTGATTTTAGGGGTTAGTTGTTTTTTCCCTCCCTTGATGGAAGGGGATTGAGGGAAGGGTGATAATCTTCCCCCATCTCCCCTCACCCTACCCTCTTCCACAAGAAGAGAGGAGGAAATTTTTACCCACCTCTTCAATCTTGAAGAGGCACTATAGCCGTTCACAGAATATTGAAATTGGATATTAGAAAATAGAAAGAAGATCTAATTTCCAATTTCCAGGCCTTCTTTACAATTTTGCTATAACTCATTGCTTATCTTTGTAACTGTTTCTTTAAGTGGAGATAAATCCTCCTGTATGGTATCCCATATTATCTCCATATCTACACCAAAATACTCGTGAATAAGTTTATCTCGCATTCCACCTATCTCTTGCCATGGAATTTCTGGATACGCTTCTCTTATATGCTTTGGAATTTTCTTTATCGCTTCTCCTAAGACCTCTAAACACCTTATAACTGCATATAAAGTTTTTTTATCGTTTGCTAACTCTTCATAAGACATACCTTCAGTAAAATCATACACATCTTCAATCATCTCCAAAATGTCATTCAAATAATCTTTAAGGTCTCTATCTTCTTTTTCCTTAGACATACTGAACCTCTTGTAAAATTTGTCTACCTATATGAGGTTTTAGTGCCTTTTTAGTTACTAAATCTACCTTTATACCAAGTATCTGTGAAAGGTAATTTTCAAGCCTTATAAATTTAATAAAACCCATAGGTCTTTCTACTTCTACAAGCATGTCTATATCACTACCTTCGTTTTGTTCTCCTTTGACATAAGAACCAAATATTCCCAACTGTTTTAATCCATATTTTTCTCTAAGTTCTTTTTTGTTTCTATTGATTATTTTTTCTACATCTTTAAATGTCTTCATCTTTGTATACCTTTAGGGTCACTTGAAAGTTAGAATTTACCCCTTCTAAATTCTACTTTTCAGGTTTGACTCCAACGACATTCCCGATTACCAAACACCGATAACCGATCACCGTTTAGAGTACTGGAATCTTCGTCTTCTACCATAAAGGCCATATTTTTTCCGTTCATGCTCTCTTGGGTCCCGAGTTAGAAATCCATTCCGTTTAAGTATTGCCCTTAATTCTGCATTTACCTCTAAAAGGGCCCTGGCTATTCCATGTCGGATAGCCCCTGCCTGACCTGTCACACCACCACCTTTTACCTTAACTAAAATATCATACTTATCTATCGTTGAGGTAGCTATCAACGGTTGTTTTATGATTGGTCCAAAGGTTAAAAATCTACCGCCAAAGTAATCTTTTATATCCTGTTTATTAACAACCATTTTCCCTTTTCCAGGAACAAGCCGCACGCAGGCAATTGCCCTTTTTCTTCTACCAGTCCCATAATATTGAGTTTCTGCCAATTTAAAAACCTCCTCTTTAATGATTTTGGATTTTGGATTTTAGATTTTGGATTAAGGAATCCTAATCTCCTCAATCCTCAATCTAAAATCTAAAATCCAAAATCCAAAATTTAATAATTGTTTTACCGTTGATGGCAAATTGGTATTACCTTTATTGAATTTCCAATACCTCTGGCTGTTGAGCTTGATGAGGATGTGTGTTATTCGGGTATATCTCTAATTTTCTAAGCATTTGTCTGCCTAATACCCCTTTAGGTAACATCCTTTTCACAGCCAATCTAATTACCTTTTCTGGAAATTGAGCCAGCAATTTATCATATTGAACGCTTTTTAAATGTCCTGGATAACCGGTATGATGGTAATAAATTTTTTGTTCTTCCTTCTTACCCTTCAAGCTAATCTTTTTGGCATTGATAACAACCACATGGTCACCGGTATCTACATAAGGGGTAAAGATGACTTTATCCTTTCCCCGTAATATTTTAGCTATGCGAGTTGCCATACGGCCTAATACCTGATTTGTACCATCGATTACATACCACTTCCTTTGTAAATCCTCTTTTTTAGCCATGTAAGTTTTCATTTCCTTGTCCTCCTTGAATTCGATAATCTTATAATTTTAGCATATATTTATTATTCTGTCAAGAATTTTTCTTGTTTTTTCTAAAATAGCTGTGAATAATTTATTTTAGATTCCTTGAGGAAGTTTAAAAATTGTTCCAGTGTTTTGGTTTTAAAGCGGTTATGCTTTAAGATAACCGTAAAATCCCTTTTGAATCTGACACCATTTAGCCGGAGTATTTTCAAGGAATTCAATTTCTTTTCTTTTAATACCGCCCATTGTGAGATAATGCCTATCCCTAATCCTGCTTCTACCGATGCCTTGATTGCCTCTGAACTACCTAATTCCATTTTGACATTCAAATCAGACAGTTTTATCCCCACTTTTTCCAATATCTCTTCTATCACCTTTCGAGTTCCAGAGCCTTGCTCACGCATGATAATCGGTTCTTTCTTAAACTCCTCCCAATCTATCTCCTTTTCTTCCTGCCAACGATGTTTTAATGGAGCAATGACGACTAATTCATCTTCGATAAACTTCTCAACCAAAACATCTCTATGTTGGACTGGTCCTTCGACTAAGCCTAAATCAATTAAATTATGTAAGAGTTGAGCGGTTATCTCTTTCGTATTGGCATTGGTAAGAAAAATCTCGATTTTAGGGAAGAGTTCCTTGAATTTACCTAAGATAGCAGGCAGGAAATATTGACCAATAGTAGTACTGGCACCAATGACTAATCTCCCTCGTGCACTTTTAGTTAATTCCTCTATTTCTTTTTCTGCCTGCTGATAAAGCTCTAAAATCTCCTTGGCATATTTAAGAAGAATTTTTCCTGCCGGTGTCAGAGTAACCTCTCCCTTTATACGGTCAAAAAGCCTTGTCTCCAAATAATCCTCTAATATATGGATTTGATGACTCACCGCCGGCTGACTTAGACATAAAATATTAGCGGTATTAGAAAAGTTTTTTTCATTTGATAGTGTATAAAATGTTCTTAAAGAAAAACGGTCTAACATACAACATACACCTTTCTTTACTTGATTTTACCTTTAAGGTTCAACCTTTGGTAGACTTATCTCATTAGATATTACCCCTTCTACTATTTTTTTGACTTGCCGAAGAAATTCTTTTGCTTGAACAAGTTGAGATTGGGCTTCTTCAGAGGTAAATTTAATATAATCGTTATAATCCGAGGCCTCTCTATCCCGTTTGGCATCCGCTATGATAATACTGCTTTCCTTAGGCATTATTCCAGTTTTTACCCAGTAACGGTTAAAGAGTGAAATTATTCCAGAGTGTTTTTGGCTATCTAATCCTAACAAAGCCAAAAGTGCTCTGGCACAAGTAAAGATAGCATAGTAGAAACGGCCAATGGAATCTCCATAAAGAGAAAGATTTAGCATGCCAGAGGCGGCTTTTATTCGTTCATTTGCTTTTGATAGTCGGTAACGAGCCAAATCAATCTTTTTCTGGTCTATGTGTATAGATCTCATAAAGCAATTGCTTCCTTTTTTAAATTTTGAATAAAAAGTGTATTGAATCGTTGATTTTTTTGATATTCAGATTGAGTGTATATAATCGGAGAAATATTGCAGTTATACTCAAGATTAATCTCCGTGACAATGACAGTTATTCTGTGAGAAGTAGCCCAATCTCTTTTATGAAGGATGAATAAGATATCCATATCAGATTCCTTATCAAAATCACCTCTTGCCTTAGAACCAAACAATTTAACGGAAACCAGATTATCTCCCAGAAAGGGTTTGACCTGGTCCATGAAAATCTTCAAGGCTATCTGTTCGTCTTTTCCTAAATATTTTTCATAGTCCTTCTTCATAACTTACCTTCTTTCTCCATCAGCCTATTTTATAAAGAAAATTTATCTACATATAAAATTTTAGAAATTGACATAGCAAAACTTTTTTATGGTAACATTATATACTTAACTCATTTGAATGTCAAGTTTTTTTTATGGTAATCAGTTCTGAAGAGTAAATTTTCAGGGTTTTTCTTTTTAAGGTACGATTTGTGTACAAGATGGTATGTTAATTTAAAAAGGGTAGGCTTCGCCTGTGTC
>SBAY01000063.1 GCA_005239945.1 Nitrospira sp. | reverse complement strand
GGGGTAAATAAAATTTTATACTCTTGTGGTTAAAAAGTTTTGGAAAAGGGGAGTTTGAGGGGGAAAACCTTTTTCAAAAGGTTTTCCCCCTCAAAAAATCCACTTCTTTAAACTATTGCTAAATGTCGGGGAATTTCTGATCAAGAAAATAGGGAGAAAAGCTGAAGGCTGAAGGGAGAAAGAAAACCTTCCTTCCTTGCTTCCCTGGCTTCCTTGCTTCTTCCATTTTTTGGCTTCCTTGCTTCCTGCCTATTCCTTTCCCTACTAATTTTTCTTCTTAATCCCCAAGATACTCAAGAAAAACGATGAGAATATCATCTGAATACCAATAACCGTGAAGGTCAAGGCGACTAATCCAGGACGAATTTCACTTAAAGGACCAAAATTACCCAAAATCCAACGAATCAAAATATAACCATTTATAGCTAAACCTGATAATGTGACTGAGGCACCAATGATTAAGCCTCTTTCTAAATTAAAATACCTGAGAAACCATTCGATAATCCTATCATTTTCTTCAAAATGTTCGGTTAGAGAATATGCCTTAGCATATACCCCAAGATTAACCGTTTGAAAACCAAGAATAGCCAATAAACTTCCTAAAACCATATAATGAATATCGAAAAACAGTTTGCCTAAGATTAAAGGTCCTGGAAGTAAGACAAGTAAAATAACCAATCCGGGGAAAAACATCAACAAACCGGGGATTAAAAACAGATATGTTGGGGAATACAGAAGCATAAATCTAAGGTGTCGCCAGCCATCCCTGAATGAATTAAGTTTTGATTTCCCTTGACGAGGATAATAGGTGATAGGTATTTCTTTAATTTTTAGTTTAAGTTTTAGTGCTTTTATCACCATTTCAGAGGCGAATTCCATACCAAGGGTTTTAAGATTCATTTTTTTATATGCCTCTTTGGTTATTGCCCGCAGACCACAATGGGCATCAGAGATTTTAGCCCCAAAAAATAGGTTTAAAAGCCCTGTCAGAATAGGATTACCAATATATCGATGTAACCAGGGCATTGCTCCGCTTAATATTTTACCCTTAAATCGGCTACCAATACAAAACTCATAGCCGGCATTAAAACTATCTAAAAATTCACCCAATTCCTGTAAATCATAGGTATTGTCGGCATCAGCCATAATGATATATTTACCCTTAGCCTCTTCCAAGCCCATCAAATAGGCACTGCCATAACCCATTACCGGCTGAGAGATTACCCTGGCACCCATAGAATTGGCAATCTTAGCTGAATTATCCGTAGAACCATTGTCCACCACGATTACCTCTCCCGTTACCCCTTTATCTTCCATAGCCTTCATTGCCTTTTGGATACAAACCCCAATAGTTTTTTCCTCATTCAAACAAGGCATAACCACAGATAATTCCATTACTTTTTACTCCTTAATCAGGTAAATAGGCTGAAGGTGAAAAGGCTGAAGGCTGTTAGATAAGATACTTCAACCTTCTATTTTTCTTTCCCTATTAACCTTTAGTCTATCAACCTTCAGCCTTCTTCCCTTCAGTCTTCCTTTTTAAACTTGCCCATATAAAGTCCTTGAATAATGGATGTGGAGCAGTTGGTTTGGATTTGAATTCCGGATGGAATTGAGTAGCCACAAACCAGGGGTGATTTTTCAACTCGATTATCTCCACTAAATTATCATCTAATGACACTCCACTAAAAATCATACCATAGTTTGCTAAAATCTGGCGATATTTGTTATTTACCTCATATCGATGTCTATGTCGTTCGTAAACCAGGTCTTTTCCATAAGATTGATAGGCAAAGGAACCGGGTAAAAGTTTAGCCGGATACTGGCCTAATCTCATTGTGCCACCTTTATCGGCGGTTTGTTTTTGTGTTTCCATCAAGTCGATAACAGGATGAGGGGTATTGGGGTCAACCTCCGAGCTATTGGCATTTTCAAGGTTGGCAACATTCTTAGCAAATTCTATGACTGCACATTGAAGCCCTAAACATATCCCTAAAAATGGAATTTTGTTTTCACGGGCATATCGAACAGCCTTAATTTTTCCCTCTATTCCCCGATACCCAAAACCTCCAGGAATTAATATCCCATCTACATTTTTAAATGCTATGTCTATCTTTTCAGGAATAGTAAGTTCCTCTGAATCTACCCATTTAATATTTATCTTTGAGAAATGAGGTATGCCACCATGAATTAATGCCTCAATAATACTTTTGTAAGCGTCTTGAAGTTGAATATATTTTCCTACAACCGCAATATTCACTTCGGTTTCTGGATTTTTGAGAATATTTACTATCTTTCTCCATTCTTCTTCTTGAGGCAATTCTTTTATTGGCAATGTTAAATTCAGCAATTTAATAATAATCTTATCTAACCCCTGGTTTTTAAATACCAATGGGATTTCATAGACCGTATCTACATCATAGGCATCGATTATCGCCTCCTTGTCCACATCACAAAACAGGGTGATTTTATCTTTTAATTCCATAGACAGTGGCTTTTCGGTTCGACATAAAATAATATCCGGGGTAATACCCAGCTCACGTAATTTTATCACTGAATGCTGAGTAGGTTTTGTCTTGGTTTCACCTGAAACATTTATGAAAGGTACCAGGGTAAGATAGACATAAAGGACATTTTCCCGACCAACATCCTTACGAAACTGTCTGATTGCCTCTAAAAAGGGCAATCCTTCAAAATCCCCTACCGTGCCACCAATTTCCACAATGACAACATCCACATCATTATTTGTCCTGGAAGCCTCAACTTGTTGAGGCATTCTGGATAGTTTTAATATTCCTGCCTTGATTTCATCCGTAATATGAGGGATAACCTGAACGGTTTTACCCAGATAGTCTCCCTTTCTTTCTTTCATTATGACCGAATAATAAACCGCTCCAGCGGTAATATTACTATCCTTATTTATAATTGAATTAGTAAACCGTTCATAGTGTCCCAGGTCAAGGTCTGTTTCTGCCCCATCATCCGTAACATAAACCTCGCCATGTTGATAAGGACTCATAGTTCCAGGGTCAACATTTATGTATGGGTCGAGTTTTTGCATCCGTATTTTAAAGCCTTTATTTTCTAATAGTTGTCCAATGGATGCCGCCGCAATCCCCTTACCTAATGATGATACTACTCCGCCGGTGATAAAGATGTATTTTGTCATTTTAGTTCCTTCCCAAATCAATAGCGTTCAGCTGTCAGCAGTCAGCTATCAGTTTTCGTAAGCGTTCAGGTGTTAGATATCAGAAGATAAAAGTCAGAGCTCAGATAACAGGTTTTCTAACTTCTATCTTTAGATACCTGAACGCTTACCCCTTTACCTAAAATCTACAAAAGAGATACAACTAAACTGGAGAATTTATGCAAGTCTTCTATATTGTATCTTATTATGTCATAAACCGTACCATAATCGATCTTCCAGTACATATGAACAAGCAGGTTACGGAATCTCGCCATTTTCTGCAGATTTTCCGACAAGGATTCAGGAATAATTCCTGCATCAGATAATATTATAAAGCATTCTGCATATTCCTCAGGTACCTTTTTAAGATATTTTGCAGATATGTGATAGCATAAATTCAAGGCAGATTCAATACCTATAAGCAAACGATAGCAGGCTATGTCCTGAGCGTCTTTATCTTTAAGGAATTCCTCTTTCGTCATTTCCCTGATTCTTTTAATTCGTTCCAAGGAATCTTCAATTTCCTGACATCGAGTAAGAATCAATTCTTGGTTGAGTATCATCTAGAGAATGCCTCCTTAATTCCCTTATGAATTATTGGTTTTATGTCCAGATATCGCTGGATTGTTTTATGAGCAAGGTCAATCCGTATATCTTCATTTCGCTCAAATACTAAATGTCCTTTGAACACATGATACAAAAAAAGCACAGGTGCATAGTTCAGAACCCGTATATCCACAGGAATGTGTTCCATTCGGCTAATGTCCTGTGCCAGTTCAAGGGCATACATAGTTACTTCTTCTTCTTTAATTCCTGCGACATAAATACCTAAATCAATGTCATGGAAAGGTAGCCCTTCAGCGAATGAGCCGTAAATATACGCAAAAGAGATTTCTTGACGACCTTTTATGAAATCGGCCAGACGACCAATTATCTTTTCCTTCTCCTGGAGAGTTGCTCGGGTAATATTCATTCTACCTTTGTACATACTGACCATCTCCTGTGAACGGGTAATCGCTCAGTTATCGAAGGAAAGATTACCTTATCTTCTTACCTTCTTATCTTCTCAACTTCTTTCATGAAAAGAAGAGGTTGGGAAGTTAGGAGGGTGAGAAGATGAGGAGAAATGCAGAGAAAACTCAATTTCGGTGGTGTCTAACAATAGCTATAAATAAGTAACTATCCTACTGGAGTATAAAGCTTTAGCTTTATAACCACGATAGCAAATCTGAAGCTTCGCACTCCAGGAGATCCGCCTTACCTTTATAACTAAAGTAAGACACCACCTCAATTTCTCATCCTCTTACCTTCTCATCTTCTCAACTTCATCCTTCCACCGTTCACTGAGCGGTTACTGTAAACGGTATGCTTATAATATACAATTATTATGTGTCTTTGTCAACATTTTTCGACAACTGATTACTGATTACCCGTCTTACCCTCTCCAAATCCTCTTTCGTGTCCACCCCAATAGAAGGATAGTTACTCTCAATCACCTTTATTTTATACCCATTTTCCAACACCCTTAATTGCTCTAATTTTTCTGCTTGTTCTAAGGGGGTAGGTGGTAGTTGGACTAATTTTAACAAAAAATCATGCCGGTAGACATAAAGTCCAATGTGTTTATAAATAAAGGAGGTAGGGTCAGAAGGAATAAGTGAGCGAGAAAAGTAAAGGGCAAAATTATCCTTATCGGTAACAACCTTAACTACATTAGGATTAGAAAACTCACTTTCCTCGGTTATTCTTTGTTTAAGTGTCGCCATACAAATGGTCGAGTTGGTAATAAGTGGTTTAACCGCCTCATCGATTGACGCAGGACAAATGAGTGGTTCATCACCCTGGATATTAACTACAATCTCTGCCTCAAGTTGTGCGGCTGCCTCGGCTACCCTTGAAGTACCTGATTGATGCTCTGGCGAGGTTAAAACTACCTGGCCACCAAATTCTTTGACTTTATTATAGATAAGTTGGGAATCCGTAGCAATTATTAAAGCCTCCAGATTTTTAGATTTTTTTGCCTGTTCATAGACCCATTGTATCATTGGTTTATCCAGAATTTCAGCCAATGGTTTACCCGGAAACCTTGTCGACTCAAACCTTGCCGGAATTATTCCAACTACCTTCATACCTTCTCCTGGTCCTTCCAGATATTGAAATATCCCAGTGCAAATAATAACAAAATCACTACTGGAGTGACTATCATCAACCATCCTGTCCACCAATTATAACCCTGTGGAAATACAGAGAAGAAGGTTATTACCCCGGTGCTAATCCAGACTAATAACAAGAGGACTAAAGAGGCAACTACACGCATACGGAAATTAGTCGCCTTTTTGCCAAAATCCGTGGTTTCATACCAGAGTTGTAATTTAACCAATTCCTCGCCCAATTCCTCCAGCACACCTTTTTGTAGTTTCTCTTTTAACGATCTAATCAATTCGGACAATTCGATAGGTAAGGCAGTTAGTCTCTTTTGTCCGGACATTTCCTCCAATATCTTCTCAATCTGTAAGATACATTCTTCCTTTTGCGGCAAATCAAGTTTTTCATCCTCTTTAATGGCTAACTCAACATCTTCCAATGGTACCTCAGGGGCAACATACAGGGCTAATTTCACATTTTCCCGTCTGCCTACTGACCGAATAAGACGATATATCCTGGCGACTGAGATAGATTGTTTGTTGATCAGATCCCTTTTTAATATTCCAATCAACCGCTGTAGTGCCCTTTTAGTCCTTGCAGAAACACTCATTAATTGGTAACTGATAATCCATGTTACCAGGGCCATTAAAAATATTCCCAATAAAATCCCAATAAGCAGTATACCTATCGTCGATATTTGTCCTTGAGTGAAATCAATATTCATCTTTTTTTACCTCCAAATTATATTTTTCTACAATAGTTTGTATCAACTTAGTCGTTGACTTACCTTTAATCTCCGGGATGGTTAATACTTGACCTCCGGCAGAGACAACAATTTCACGCCCTTTTATTTCATTTAGTTGATAATCACCCCCTTTTATCAATACATTTGGTACTAATTCTGAAATTACCCTGACCGGGTCAAGTTCATCGAATATAACCACATAATCGACACACATCAAGGCAGAGAGTATTTGAGCCCTATCCTCCGCTGGGAGCAATGGTCTTGTGTTTCCTTTAATGGCTTTAACCGAGGCATCACTATTAATCGCCACAACTAAAATATCACCATAGTTTTTTGCCTCATGAAGATATTTGACATGACCCAGGTGTAATAAATCAAAACAGCCATTGGTAAAGACGATTTTTTTACCTTGTATCTTAAGATTCGAGATGATGTCTTTTAGTTCATCGATGGTTTTAATTTTGTTGGAACAGTTTGTTTTCATTGTTTTTTCTTTTGGAAATTAGAAATTAGAAAAAGAGAAAATAATCGTATTTATTTTCCTCAATTTCTTATTCTTATTTTCTAATTTCAACTTCATTTAGCCATTTTTTGGATTCGTTCCTTTAATTCTTCTCTACTCAATGTAGCCGTTCCCACCTTTTCCACCACAATTCCTGCGGCTAAATTAGCTAATCGAGCCGCTGTTTTCATCTCAATTTTAGCCCCTAAGGCTAAGGCCATAACAGAGACAACCGTATCTCCTGCACCGGTAACATCATAAACCTCTTTAGCGATAGTAGGTATATGAGTAATTTCATTGTTTTGCTCAAACAGGGTCATCCCATCTTCTCCTCTGGTAATGAGTGTTCCCTGGGATTCTAATTTTGACAATATTTCATTTCCTACCATAATCAAAGATTCTTCATCCGTAATCTTTGTATGGGTTAAATTTTCTGCCTCCTGAAGATTAGGGGTGATTATGGTTACTCCTTTATAACTCAAAAAATGACTTTCCTTGGGGTCAACTACTATAGGAATATTATATTTTTTACCAAGTGGTATGATTTCTTCCAATAATCTCGGGTTAATTACTCCTTTACCATAATCAGAAATAACAATACTGTTAATCTCATTTATAACCATTCTACAAAAACTCAACATTTGTTTACAAACCCACTCATCGATATTTTTTCGTTGTTCACGGTCAACCCTGACTACTTGTTGAGAATGGGCAATAATCCTTGATTTTAATGTCGTGGGTCGTTCACTATCAATAATTACTCCATCGATTTCAATGCCTTTTGATTTAAAATCTGCAAGCAATCTCTTGCCTGTGCCATCATCACCAATTACCCCTACAGGATATATTTTCCCACCTAAAGCGTAGATATTATTGACTACATTTCCAGCACCTCCCGGTGTATAAGTAATTGAGGTTACATCGATAACAGGAACAGGTGCCTCTGGAGAGATACGCTCTACCTTTCCATATATAAATTCATCTATCATTAAATCCCCTATGACTAATACCTTTATGTTTTTAAATTTATCCACATTATCTTGTAATTTAATCATATAAACCCTCCTTGTATAATTAAAAATTAAAAATTAAAAGTTAAGAAAGAGGGATCATAAATTCTTTTCTCCTCCCTCAATTTTTAATTTTTAATTCATAATTTTTAATTACTCAACATATTATCAGATTTTATCGGATTCGTCAAGAAAAATTTTGGGGTTAGTGTCACCACTCAGTTATCGGGGGAAAGATTACCTCTCACCTTCTCATCTTCTCAACTTTTTTCAGGAAAAGAAGAGGTTGGGAAGTTAGGAGGGTGAGAAGATGAGGGTCTATTAGACCCCGAGAATCAATTTTGCCAATTTACCTGCATTAGCCTCTTCTATATCCTCAGGGACATTTTGTCCTGTAGTTACATAGGATATTCCTTGGGGAATCTGTGTTATCAAATTCAAGATAGGACCAAATGTAACCGTTTCATCCAGTTTAGTAAAGATAAGTTTATGAAAAGAAACCTTTTTAAAACTTTCAACGATATCAATCAGTTCTTTGTCTTTAGTTGTAGCACTTAAAAGGAGATAAATCTCAAGGCGATACCCGGCGGCATCGATAAAACTTTTCAATTCGACCAATTGCATGGAGTTTTTCTGAGAACGGCCGGCAGTATCAATCAAAATGACATCATAATCGGCATATTTTTCAATCGCCCCTTTAAACTCAGAAGGTGCAAAAACAACCTCCAGCGGCAGATTTAATATCTCTGCATACGCCTTAAGTTGCTCTACAGCGGCAATGCGGTAGGTATCAACCGTAATAATCGCTACCTTTTTACGCTTCTCAAAGGCAAAATCCGCCGCTAACTTAGCCAGGGTAGTAGTCTTACCAATACCCGTGGGACCAACCAGACAAATCATCTTGGGAGTATTTTCGACAAGTTGAATTGGCCCGCTTATTTTAATCATACCGGTAATATGTGCCTTTAATCTTTCCTCTAAATAATCTTCTTTATCAAGTAGCCTTCCCGGGGATTCGGTAATTACCTTTTTGATTAAATTCTCGGATAATTTCTCATCGACCTCATTTTGAAGTAAGCGGATATACAATTCCCCTGATTTACCCGGGTATTTATAGGTTGGGGTTTTCCCTGTTATTTCACCAAGCATGCTTTCCATTCTTGTTTTTATTTCCTGAAGTTCTTTATAGACAGAGGTAGTTGCCTCTGCCGAAAACAAGCTCTCTCTTGGAGCCGGTGCACCTGGTAGTGGTGTGGATTTTGGAGGAAGAGGATAACTATATGGTTGAGGTAAAGTAAGGGTAGGATTTGAGTAAATAACCCGTTGTGGAGGAGAGGGTGGGGGAGTCGTGTGAGATTCAGCTTGTGTTTGAGATGTTTTGGGTAGAATAGTTGGGGTAGGGGTTGATTTCATTGGGACGGCGGCTGTTACCTCGACCATCTTCTTCCCAAACAACCCTAATATTCTTCCTTTGCGGATATTTTTATGACTGACTAAAAGGGCATCTTTGCCTAAATCGATAGTCATTTTTAATATCGCTTGTTGTAATGTAACCGCTTCATAGGTTTTATATTTCATCATAATACATTCACCATGTAGGAAATTAAAAATTAAAAGTTAAAAATTAAAAATTGAGGAATGGAAAATTTTTTAATTTTTTAATTTTTTAATTTTTAATTTTTAATTCATAACTATTCCCACCGACCGCACCTCTATATCCGGAGTTATTTCATTATATGAGAGCACCCCTATTTGAGGAAGTACCTGCCTTATCAAATTCTGAATATGTCTTCTTGTTCTTGGAGAACATAAGATAACAGGTTCTTCTGTAATGCTTCTTTTTATCTCTTCTTGTATAGACTGAATAATCCTTTGAAGTTTAGCCGGGTCAAGGACAAGTTGTTCCCCTTCAGGGGTTTGTTTAAGATTATTCGTTAATTCATTTTCTAAATTTGGATGCAGGATAATAGCGGCTAATGTCCCCTGTTTAGATAAATACCGTCGCATAATTTGTCTGGAAAGACTCATCCTTACCTGCTCGGTAAGGAACCCAATATCCTTAGTTTTTGGTGCCCAATTGGCTAATGTTTCGGTAATGGTCAATAAATCACGAATTGAAATCCCTTCCCGCAGGAGATTATGTAATACCTTTTGTACCTCACCTAAGCTTAATTGACCGGGAATCAACTCAGCCACCACGGTGGGATTATTTTGTTTAAGACTATCCATTAAACTTTGCACATCCTGACGCGTGATTAAATCAGGGGCATGGCGTTTTATTATCTCCTGGATATGGGTTGAGATAATAGTTGATGGGTCAACAACCGTATATTTCAATTGTTCGGCATATTCCCGCATTTCTTCTTTAATCCAGGTAGCAGATGAGTTATAGACAGGTTCTACAGTTGGTTCGCCTTCGAGCTGTTCAGTGACTGTACCAGGATTCATAGCCAGATACCTCTCTAATTTTATTGTTCCTTTACCCACCTCCAGCCCTCTTATTTTAATCGAATATGTATTTGGTTTCAACTGAATATTATCCCTGATTCTAATAGGTGGTGTAACTATGCCTAATTCAAGTGCCGTTTGTCGGCGAATCATAGTTATCCTATCCAACAAGTCACCACCTTGTTCCGGGTCAACTAAAGGAATTAAGGCATAGCCAATTTCGAGTTCCATTGGATCCATAGCCAGTAAGGAGGCAACGCTTTCCGGCTTTTTGAGCCACTCCAATTCCTTTTTCTTCTTTTCTTCCAATGTTTTTTTCTCTTCGGTAGTCACTGTTTTACTCATTAAATAAGCCAGACTACCAAGCAATCCGGCTACAAAAAGTAAAGGTATCTTGGGTAGTGGGGTTACTAAAAAGAATAACAATGTCCCGGCAGCTATCCATAGGACCCTGGGTTGAGATGTAAGTTGTTTCGTAAAATCCGTGCCTAAATTTTCCTGGGTAGCGGCTCGGGCAACTATAAGACCGGTGGAAACCGAGATTAAGAAGGCAGGTATTTGTGCGGATAAGGCACAGCCAACCGTATAGGTAGTATAATCACGGAAGGCATCTCCTAATGCCTCTTGACGCATCAGGACGCCGATAGATAATCCACCAATGATATTAATGGCAGCAATAATGATGCTGGCAATGACATCTCCTTGAACAAACCTGGCCGCTCCATCCATTGCCCCATAGAAATCCGCCTCTTTGCGTATCTCTACCCTTTTATCCGCCGCTTCCTTTTCCGTAATGTATCCTGCATTCAAATCGGCATCGATGGCCATCTGTCTGCCCGGCATAGCATCTAAGGTAAATCTTGCCGCAACCTCTGAAACACGCATTGTCCCCCGAACAATAACCAGAAGTTGAATGATGGTCAATATCAGGAAAATTACAATACCGACAACTATATTCCCACCAACAACAAATGTTCCAAATGTCCGCACAATCCCTATATCTGCCCCCCTTCCATTAAGGATAATTTTTGAGGTTGATACCTCGATAGCTAATCGATAAACCGTAGTGATTAATAAAAGGGAGGGAAAGATAGAAAATTCGGTTGCCTTTTTTAAATATGTTACCGATAAAATTATAACCAGGGCTAAGGTTAAGTTCAGGGCTATGGATAAATCAATAAAAAACGGGGGTAGGGGAATAACCAGCATGACGATAACACAAAGTATGAATATAGCCACTAATATATCCGAATGTTGCATCCAGGTTAATGTCGGTGCTACTCGTTGCGTTGGTGATATAGCCATAAAATTAATTTCCCCCCTTGAAGTTAGAATAACATATTTACCTATATTTTGTCAAGTAAATTCTCTTATCATCGGTAACCGCTCAATTAACGGTGGGAATTCCTATAGAAATTTCCACCAATAACTTTACCCACAAATTTTACACGCACCCCTTTAAAAATTTCTCTTGACATTTAACCTAAATCTCTGGTATAATTTTTTCTATGAAGATAAAAGGAATAATCTGTCTCTATCTTCTTGTATTAATTGGAGGATGTGGTAACCATGAAAAAAATCAAGTTATCTCTACAAAAGAACCCGTTATTGTTCTTAAAGAAGATAAGATTTTAGAATTCTGAAAAAATGCCTTTCCTTTATGCTTGCCTGGAGTCGTTAATATCGATGAAATAGATTCAGGTCAATGGAACGATTATTTTGTTATTATGTGGTCAGACCCGCCAGATAATGAGACATATTTTTACAACCTTCGTAAAATGGGCGTAAATGCCGGGATGCTTTCCCATGGCAATACACCAGAGGTTTTTGTTAAACATAAATTCCCATTTTATATGGAGAACATTACCAAAGGGCTTTATATTAAAAATACACCCTGCTGGTCAGAAGCCTGGGAAGGATATAATAAATCCAGGGATAATAAGTTTTTCATTCGCACCCCATGTCTTAATAATTCTGCCTACCAACAAGAACAAAAGGCGTTAATGAAAAAATTACTTACCCCTTGCCTGCCTTATAAACCTATTGCTTATGATATTCGGGATGAACCATCAGTAACTACCTTTAGCAATCCATTTGATTTCTGTTTTTGTCCTATCTGTCATCATAAATTTAGAGAATGGTTGAAAAGACACTATTTTACCTTAGACAAACTCAATAGTGAGTGGGAGACCTCTTTTAAAAGCTGGGATGATGTCCTGCCATTGACTACAGATGAGATTAAAGCACGGGAATATCCCAAACTTGACACAGCCAATTTCTCACCCTGGGCAGACCACCGTTCATTTATGGATGATACCTTTAAAGAGGTAGTAGGGGAGTTTCACGATTTTGTAAAGTCTTTGGATAATAAGGCTTTTTGCGGTATCGAAGGCACTCAAATGCCCCATGCCTTTGGCGGATATGATTATTGGAAATTACTCCAATCCGTTACCTGGTTAGAACCTTATGATATTCGTTCTTCACGGGAATTAGTACGGTCTTTTGCCCCCAATATTCCTGTGGTAGCCACTGTTTTTGAACGGGATAAATTAAAATTAAGTCAGCGGCTCTGGTATCTTCTACTCCATGGTGACAAAGGACTAATCATCTGGCCTTATGATGACAAAATGAATAATGTAATTATCAATCAGGACTTTTCTTTAACGGACATTGGAGTTTCAATAAAGGATGTCTTATGGCAGTTACGTAGTGGCATACCTGAATTATTGATGACTGCAAAACGCCAGCATCATCCTATTGCCATTCATTACTCTCAAGCCTTGATTCAGGCTGATTGGATGTTTGAAACCAGGAAAGATAAGGAGACATGGATTAAAAGATTCAGCTCTTATGAGGCTGAACATAATGAAATGGCACGGAATAGAGAGGCATTAACTAAACTTATTGAAGATGCAGGCTTTCAGTATAATTTTGTCTCTTATGAACAGATTGAAAAAGGGCAACTAAGGGAATACAAAATATTGTTTTTGCCTCGCTCTATAGCTATATCTAATAAGGAGGCAGAAGAAATTCAACGATTTGTGGAGAAAGGAGGTATTGTCGTTGCCGATATTTTAACCGGTAGAATGGATGAGCATTGTAAGATGCGAAAAAATGGGGTATTGGATAACCTTTTTGGCCTTAATAACGAAGGATTTGTCTTTCCTGAATATCCAGAAGAAGTTACCCTTATTACCCCGGCAAACAAACGACTTAAAACAAAAACATTCCTTGAAAAAAGAACGAAAGTAACCACCGGTTCTCAAAACGGTAAGATAAACAGGAACTTACCTACATTTATAACTAAAACTACCGGACAGGGTAAAACATGGTATCTTAATTTTGATTTTGTGTGTTATGAATGGCTGCGGTTGAAAAAAGATGGTGTTATTTTAAGAGACGCTATTGCCCAAATTCTTAAAGAAGCCGGCATAAATCCAGATGTTTTGATAACCGCTGATTCTACCAGACCAATAGAAACAGTCATTTATCGAAATGAACTTATTGATTATATTGGCCTGCAACATAATCCTTATTTCCTGATTTCATCCGAACTTGAAGATCTTGCCCCTAAAATAGATACAGACATGGAGATAAAGACAAAATTTCCTTATCAGGCTCATATTTATGAGGTTATCTCCGGCAGATATCTAGGTTTTACCAATGAAACTTCTGCTTGCTTAAGTCCCTGGCAGCCATGTTTATATGCACTCCTGCCTTATAAAGTAGAGGGGCTTGGGGTAGAGATAATTCATAAAAATAAAGAGGTAGAGGTAAAACTTAAGATAAAGGCTGATGCCCTTAAAATAGGCACTCATGTCGTTCACTTAGAGATCTATGATGAAGATGGAAATCCTTTATACGAGAATTTTAGAAATTTATTCCTAAAAGATGGTCAGGGCAGTATTAAACTTACTGAATTGAAGGAAGGCTATCTTCTTAAATTTAGGGATGTTACCAGCGGTGAAACTACTACAGTAAAGCTTCGGGATTAGGAGGAAGATTGCTTTGTTAAGACTTGCTTCGTTGTAGAAAATCCCCCCATCACTAACCCGTTACCCGTAATGCCTCAGTTACCGGTTGGTAAGTCATCAGTTATCAGATTACGATTACAATTTTGGATTTTGGATTTTCGATTTTGGATTAAGGATATTAAGATTCCTCAATCCAAAATCGAAAATCCAAAAT
>SBAY01000188.1 GCA_005239945.1 Nitrospira sp. | reverse complement strand
TATCTCACCCGAATTTCTATTTTTGTTATTCAAGTCTAACCTGATTAGATTGCAACTTGAGGAAAAAACGGCAGGAGCAATAATGAGTGCGGTTCCTAAAGCTACTTTTGGTGATTTACTTATCCCCATTGTGCCAGAAGAAACCCAAAAACAGATTTCTGAGTTTGTCAAACAATCATTTTCACTTCGCAAAGAGGCAAAGGAACTTTTAGAAAAAGCGAAAAAAGAAATTGAGGAATTTATTGAGAAAAAATAGTAATTACAACCGCCACTGACCAGCGATTTTTAGAGAAGGGATAAGTCCTGTGCGGGCAAGTTTATAGACGGTGGGTTCAACCATACAAAACGAGCCGATGAGCGATAGCAAAATGGTAAAGTTTTTGGCTGGCGATGAACAAAATAAACTCTGCCGATGAGACTGGCAGGGGGAAACTCCCACGCTGAAAGTGTGCGATGAAGTAAAGGGAGCAGTGCGAGGACGCAAATTGTGTCCGAGCCTGCGACTATTACATTATCGTGTTTGTATTGGGTGATAAATTTCATTTTTGAATTTCAAGGAGATGGTTTGAAAGTTGTCTAACAATAGGAGCCATTTTGAACGATTTTTCAAACACAAATCGGAAGGAACAAAAGAGGGCGACTGCTGGCGGTGAGCTAGTATCACTCTCTTTTGTTCCTTCCTATATAGGTTTGAAAAATCATTCAAAATGGCTCCTATTTATGGACAATTTTCGCACACTGCATTTGAAGTTTAAAAATACCCTTATTGCAAAGAATTAGAGGAAGCCATCCCTTTCCTATTTGTTTTCTAATTTTTCCAAAATAGCATTCCATATATCATCAACATCAAATTTCTTAGCCCATCTCTCAATGTAACCTCTATCAATTATATCACCAGATATTTTCAGCATACCGGTAATATCTCTAAGGTGCTTTTCCGATTCTCCTTCTTTATAATAGCGCATTTTCATAATTATCACATCTTCAGGAGAAGCAAAATTAGCCGGCGTATCTTCTATTGGAAAGCTTCTTTTTATTCTCTCAAAACGGCTGTTGTCAAAGGCATCTTTTTTACAGATAATAATATCTATTTTTAAGCCAGAGGCAGGATGTATAATATTGAACTGGTATTTATGCTGTATTGCATCTCTTATTGCCTCTTCGCTTATATAAAATTCATCCGAAGGAAACAATCTCAGCAACCCTGAAATATGATGTTCTCCGATATCTGTTACTACATCAATATCATTGGTAAATCTCGGTTCCCCATAAAATATGGAAGCCATGGAACCTGTTATAAGATATTGAATGCCAAGTGAATCAAATACACTTACCAAATGTTTAATTAACTCATATTGCTCCATGGGATAACCTCCTTGCTACTTCATATTTAATCTTTTTTTCATCCCAGTCTGGATGTAAGGAAGATAAATAATTTGTCAATTGTTGCCTTGCAAAACTCCACAAATTGAAACTAATAGTTAGTCTTTGCTGTGGTGTTTTTTCTCTCAAAATATCAGCCATTTTCTCATCTAAAACTTCAATATTTCTTTTATCAAGTTCCATAGTTATTTTCTCCTAAAAACCAAAACTCTTTTTCTTTGCCAATACACCATCTACCCAGCGTTTTTCATCTGTATGCGGCGGATAAAGAGCAGAGAGCGATTGAGCTAATCGCCAGAATCTGTCATCATTTCCTACCCCTTCGTCTACAATAAATCGCCTTAATGCTTCACCACGACCGTCTGCAAAAAGAAGCATTGCCTGATGCAGTCTATCGAGCACAGTCTTTCTTGTAATGGGTAGAATCTCTTCTTCTGGCATCTCAAACAATGTTAGCTGTTCAGACTTCTTTTTTCGTTGGGGTATTGCCTTTTTATCTTTTCCAAAGAGAGCCTTATATCTTTCACCAACAGAGACAAGCCGTGCTTTATCTCCTTTAACCTCCACTATACCTCCAGGACCACCTAATACTTTCAGATGAGCGCCAAGTCCTTGAGCTATTTTTCTGACAGCATCGTATTCCAGTAAAAAGTCTTTTGGTAGGCGGTATGTAGTAGATGGAATATGGGTGTTTTTTGTTGAGACCTCTTCTTCCATCTCTTCCTCAAATAATTCTCCATCAACCACATTCGACCTACCACTTACCTCACTTCGCAGTGTCCAGAGCCAGAGGACAGTGAGACGGCTATTTTCCTCAAATCCACTTGCATCTGCTCCTGCAAAAATCATATTTAAGGATTCTCTTGCCACTGCAGCCCAGACATGTTCAAGGTATTCTTTTAGTTCTATTTTCTTACCAGAGGCAGTTTCCACTTTATCGGCAAATCAACTTCAATTAGCCGCTTACAGTATTTATTCATAAATCATCCTTCTTTTCTTGGTATAGTTAAAATAAATTCGCTTTCAGTAACTTCGAGGTTTACATCATGACCAACGGTTTTCTTTACTGATTCTATTATTCTTCTTATTCCACTACCAATGTCTGTTACTAATCCCATTTTACCAAGTAAATTATAAATTGTCGGGTTTCTCAATACATGGGCTCCACCTATCTTCATATTTTCAATGGTTACGGTGTTTGGAAGTTTACCAGGTGTATGAAATTCTATTCTATTATTGAATATCAATATTCTTACAGGAGCGCTTATAGTATAGTCTCTATGGGCTATTGCATTAACCAGTGCTTCTCTTAAAACAAAATCTTCAATTTCAGGATATTTTTCAGGTTCAAGTCCCTTAATAATATGCTTCTCTTTAACATAGACCTTTAAAAATCGCATGCAATCTTCAAATATTCTAGGGACCGTGCCTTCAAAATTCTTCCCATCAGATGGTGGAATTGAAATATCTTCTCCCTCTATATAGGCAGCTGAAATTCTTCCGTGGGGTATGTAATGCTGAGGATTTTCTCCAAAAAATAAAATCTCAGCAAGAGTTGGTTTCTCATTCTTAGAAAGAACCTTTATATTAATTAAATAGCGAATTAAATCTTTATCTTCTACTTTTAAGTCAAAGTACCTTTCTAAAAATTTTTTAGCATAATCCATATCAATATCTTTAAGGGATGCTCTTGAAATTTCAGTTTCATCATAATAAATGCTTTCAGTAGCCTGAAATAACCTTAAAAGTTCTTCCCTTGATGCCTGTCTGCATCGGTTAGCACTTCTAATATAGTAGAGACCACTTGCAGTTCTATAAGGCCGCTGGTCTCCTTTGGGAACACCTATAATAAGCATTGTTTTATTCTCAACAGAAAGTGTTTCTAAAACAATAGTAATGAGTGGTTCACACCTATTATAAGCAACATCATCAATTTTTCTTGTAAGTTCATCAATATTCTCTATCCCAACAATTTCACCGTTGTCGTTAACTCCTACTACGATTTGCCCTCCATCAGTATTAGCAAAGCAAACAATAGATTTAGCGATATCTTCATTATTAGTGAAAGATTCTTTAAAATCTGTATGTAAACCCTCACCTTTTAAGATTCTTTCTTTCAATTCAAATTCATTCATATTATTCCTCCATATTTTTCTGCCCTTCTTCTGAATGCTTCTTCGCCACCTTCCATAATTCTTTTGACATATTCTTTAATGCTTTGTTTATCAATTGAACCTTTGTCAATTAATTTACACTGCTCTTCTTTTTTATCTAAAACAACGATTAATTCCGAATCACCAATTACTGGGATGTTAGCGTTATGCGTAGCGCTTATAATTTGCCTTTTACCCTTAAGGCTTCTTAATATATGAACAACATCTTCATAGATAAAACGATTATCAAGGTCTTCTTCTGGCTGGTCAAGGATGAGGATTCTGTCTTCCATTGTGAACATTAAAAGAAGTAAGGCGGTTGCCTTTTGCCCTGGAGAGAGTTTAGTCAAAGGAGTAAATTTTCCTTCAACATCTAATTCAATTTCTATTAAATCTTCTGAAAAAAGTGTTTCAAGTTCAAATAGTTTGTTTTTGTCTTTAAGATATTCAATTAATCTTTCAGCCATTTTATCGGTGAGGTTAAATTTATCCATAATCTTTTCTTTCCCATTAACAATAAAATCACTGATCAAAACTCCATCAATTGTAAGACCTTTTGCCTCTACAATAGAATCAATCGTTTCTTTATATAATCCTGAACCTTGTAAAAAGTTAGAGAGGTATTTCTTAAATCCTTTTCTTTCCCCTTCATAAACCACACTTATTCTAACCTTTCCCTTAAGTTTCTGGTTAATTTCACGGATTTCACTTTCTCTCACTTTAAATAGGTCGTACCTTACATTTTTAATCTTTCCCTTAATGTTCTCTCTTTCTTCTTTCACAGATTCAAGCTGTTGTTCATATTTATTAAATTCCTTTAGCAGCGATTCCGTCCGAGCCTTCTGTCTTGTAATTTCCTCAAACTTTTCTGGTTGAAGTTTTTCTTCACCTAATTTCCTTTTAACATCTTCTATTTCCTTTTCTGACCTATCTTTTTCAACATTCCAATTTTTAATGATTTCCTTAATTTTTGTTTGATAAATTCTATTTAACTCTGCCACAATTTGAACCTGTTCTATTGAGCTTTTTATACCTTCAAATTCCTTTGCTAATTCCTCAAGGATGCCTTTCTTTTCACTTTTTCCTCTTTTTAGTGATGAAATTATTTCTGACACCTCTTGCTTTGATTGATTTATGGCATTTTCGATATTCTGGATCAATTCTTGGATTTTATTGTCTGCGGAAATAATTTTTTCGTTATCTTCCACAATTTGTGGATATCTTTCTAACTTTTTAGCAACCCCGAGCTTTTCGTAATCTTTGATTTTAGATTCTATTGATTTAAGTTGCTGCTCATATTCATCTTTTTTAGCAAGCTGTTTTTCTAAATCTATAATCTTTTTTCCATTTTCACTTAGTCTGATTTTTAATTCTTCAAATTCTTTTTGCCTTGCTTTTATCTTATCGCCTATAAATTGGTCTATCAGTTGCAAAAGAAACTTTTCATCCTGAGATATAACATAAAGTTCTTTCTGGCCGATGATTATTGGATTTTTTTCTCTTTCAAATATTTCTGCAGGGATTAGATGTAATTTTTCACCATTTTCATCATAAACTTCTGGTTCTTTACCGATTATCCTTTTGGCTTTATATGAAGTTTGCCTTTGTCCATAATATTTATCAATTTCCACAGAAATCTCACCTCCACTTCCTACTACTGCTGAAACAAAATCAATCTTTTGTGAGCTTTCAGCATATATCGGGAGGTCAAGGCAATATCTTATTGACTCTATTATTGCTAACTTTCCAACACCTCTACCACCGATGAATGTATTAAGCTCAGGACTCAGTCTCAGGTTCACATCTTTCAGGAAAGTGGTTCCATCAATAGTGATTCTTGTAATCCTGCTGTGAAACATTTTAGGTGGTTCATAAAGTTTTACCCTTACTTCAGGGTCATGGAGAGCAAGTTTTAAAGAGGGGAGCGAAAAATCGCTTAATTTAATATAAGTCGCCCTTGATTTTCCATTTCTTAATTTATTTCCAATCTCATCAATAGATTTAGGGTCTGAGTTTTCAAGTATTGTCATTTTATCAAGTAAACCATTATCTATTTCGTTTGTGCTAATTAATTTATTTTTCCAGTCATCTGAAAAATATTCTAATGCATCAGGTTTAATAGTTGAGATATACTTAGCTGCTTCTTTTGGAGAGAAAGTTTTAAGGAGACCCTTATCTTCCTCTGGGTGAGCAAAAATTATCAGGCAGTTATATTTTTCTCTTATTCTTTTAACCAACCCTTCAAGCTCAAAGTTTGAATCAAGGTCACGATGGGTTCTATTATCTACAAGAGGTACCTGTGGATTTTTATCAAGGCTGTGGAGAAAAGTATTAAACCCAGATATATCTATTGTGTCCTCAAAAATGGCAATCAGGTGAAGTCCATATTTACCACCAGCTAATGAGATGGATAGTTCTGAGCCCGGTAAGATAAAAATCCCTTCTTCTTTTGCCATATCTCTTATAGGGATAAACCATTCGCTTCTAATTCCGTTGTAATCAGTAATAGCGGCAACTTTTATATTTGCTTGTCTTAATTTTTCAATGTACTCTGCTATAATGTTATTTTTATCTTCTTTGGAATTAAGATTAATACCGGATGGAAGATTAAAACTCTCTACCCCGGGTGAATGCAGGTGCATATCAACTCTAATCCATTCTGCCCCAATATAATTATCATTATTCATTGTTACCTCCACAGTGTTCTTTCAGAGAATTTTTAACACTAGCTTTATTCATTTTTCATTCCTTTCTGTAATATTACTTCCGCGTCTACATGGTAATGGTTTATCTTTACAATCGGCTTCCATCCAAGCTGAACCGGGTCTTGGATAAGATGAAGTTCAGGTGTAAAGGCACAGTTGAAAACAACATATAACCAGAAGTCTTTTCTAAGTCGGGATGCGGTTTCATATTCATTTTTAGTATGGGCTATCTCGCCTATTGCTGCTCTACCTTTTACTTCTATGAATCTAACATCACCACTTACAGGATTTCTGGATAATATGTCAAACCCTCTGTCTTCCGCAGACACATCTTCTGGTTGCCAACCACGGCTACGCTCGTGTTCCACTGCCTTATCCATTGCTATTCTTTCAATCTCATCATCTCTTACCATCCTGCTGAACTGTGTTCTTTCTGGGTGTGGCAATACCCAAGTCCTTCCAAGATGGGTAATATCTCCAATGGTCATTTTGAATATCAAACAATCGTGTTCCTGACCGTAACGGTGAATGCGTCCCATACACTGTTCAAGTCGCACGGGGTTCCATGGGATATCGTAATTTATCATCATCAACCAGCAGAATTGGAGGTTTATTCCTTCGCCTGCGGATTCTGTAGCCACAAGCACCTGGGATTCCTCTCTGAATTCCCGCTCAGCATAGATTCTTGTTCCTTTGGAATCCCGGTCACCATTTCTCATCCCATCGTGAATTCTGGTTACTGTCAGACCCCATTCCTGAAGTTTGCTTTTGATACCTAAAGATTCGTTCCCAGCAAGGTAATCAAGAGTCTCTCTGTCTATGTAATATTATATAAAATTTTAATGCAAAGTCAAGTTTTTTTATGCCCAAGGGTGCGTGTAAAATTTGTGGGTAACACTTTACTATTTGAACCAGACCGGATTTTACCCTTTATGTTGTGCCATATGACACATACTATATAATATAG
>SBAY01000094.1 GCA_005239945.1 Nitrospira sp. | reverse complement strand
TCCTAATTTCTACTTTCCAATTTCTAATTTCAATGTTGTGTGAACGGCTATAGTTCAGTAATTATGATCCATCAATTGAGGTGTGACAGAGCACTAGAAATTGGGAATGAGGGGAGAGGGGAGAGCGAAAAACCTAATTTCCAATTTCAGCGTTCTATAAACCACTCTGAACTCCTTAAATTAAACTTGAAGAGGCACTACCTGACATTATAAAATAAAAGTAGGGAAAAATTCTTGGAACTTCTCCAATTTAGTACAGTAAATTGTAACTGTTCACCTATTATGTTGGATTGTTTTGGGGCTCTGCCCCCAAACCCCGTCGGGGGATTGCAATCCCCCGAACCCCCTGTTTTACTCTCTGTATAGAGGACTCACCTGGAATTACCAGTTATTCCTATATACAGACAGCAAAATAGGGGGTCGGGGGGGACTGCGTTACCCCCGCAGGGGTTTGGGGACAGCGTCCCCAAAAGGATTCCCAACAATAGCGGCTGAACGGTTACTTAATATCTTACTGTATCAAATTGGAGAAGAGCCAATATTCTTAAAATTAAACAGGAGGAAGACAATGACTGAAATCGTGGATGTCCTTATTATTGGTGGTGGGCCTGCAGGATTAACCGCAGGATTATACGCGGCCAGGGCAAGATTGACAACCCTGTTGATTGAAAGCTATACCGTGCCTTCGCAAGCAGTAATTACCGATTTGATTGAAAATTACCCCGGTCTGCCTGAGGGAATTAATGGATTTGAATTGATGGCTCGATTTAAAAAGCAGGCAGAACAGTTTGGGTTAAAGTCTATTGCCGAAGATGTTACAACTATAGAAAAAGATAGGGATAGATGGAAGGTAACGGCTGGAGATACGGTGTATAACGCACGCTCGATAATTATTGCCACCGGTGCCAGAGCTAAGGAATTAGGGGTTCCCGGGGAGACAAAATTTCGCGGTAAAGGGGTTTCATATTGTGCGGTCTGCGATGGGGCACTTTTTAAAGATAAGGAAATAGTCGTTGTCGGAGGTGGCGATACCGCTGTAGAAGAGGCATTATTTTTAACTAAATTTGCGAAAAAGGTTACCTTGATTCACCGCCGGGACTCATTACGAGCAACAAAAATATTACAGGAGCGAGCATTGGCAAATGCAAAGATGAAGTTTGTCTGGAATTCGAGGGTTACCGAGGTTTTAGGTAAAGATATGGTGGCTGGTGTTAAAATTGTGGATGTCAAAACCCTGCAGACATCAGAAATCCCTTGCCAGGGTGTCTTTATCTTCGTTGGGCTTGTCCCTAATACGGATTTTCTCAAAGGGGTTGTAGAGTTGGATGAATCAGGATATATTCTTACGGATGAGGAAATGAAGTCATCCCAACAGGGAATTTTTGCCTGTGGTGATTGTCGAAAGAAACTCCTTCGCCAGGTAATTACTGCCTGTGGTGATGGGGCTACGGCTGCATTTTCTGCCCAAAGATATGTAGAGGCAGAAATTTCCCCAACGTTATAATGGTCAAAAGAGGTGAATTTGGTTATCGGGGACTTACCTGATTACAGATTACCTGTCCGTAATGGCTCAGTTACCGGTTGGTAAGCCATCAGTTATCAGATTACGATTACAATTTTGGATTTTGGATTTTCGATTTTGGATTGAGGAATCTTAATATCCTTAATCCAAAATCGAAAATCCAAAATCCAAAATTTCATTTGGTATTAACTGATACCTGAGGTATTACACCTGTCCCTTATCCCTTCATTGCCTCTTTCATTGTTCGCCTTATCTCTTTGTCATGTTCTCTTTTCTTGATTACCTCGCGTTTATCATAAAGCCTTTTACCCTTAGCCAGTCCTAATTCTACCTTTGCCTTACCTTTTTTAAAATATAGCCGTAAGGGAATTAAGGTAAGCCCTTTTTCCTGTGTCTTACCTATTAAACGGTTAATTTCTTGTCTTTTTAAAAGTAACTTGCGGACTCGTGTCGGTTCATGATTTTGAATATTACCAAATGGATATTGATTTATGTGGCAATTGAATAAAAACACCTCTCCTCTTTCTACCCGTGCCAGGCTATCTGTCAGGTTTGCCTGATTGTTTCGTAACGACTTAACCTCTGTGCCTTTAAGGGAAATTCCCGCCTCATAGGTCTCTAAAATTTCATATTCATGGTATACTTTCCGATTAGAACAGATTACCTTTTCCATAGCGTAAAGTATAACACACAATTAAATTAAATGCAACAGATTTTGCTACCTTGCAGAAACAGAAATTCCCCAACTTTTAGTAGTGGTTTAAAGAGAGGTGTTTTTTTAAGGGGAGAGAAACACTTTTTGAAAAAAGTGTTTCTCTCTCCTTAAACCCCTCTCTTCCCAAAAACTTTTTAACCACAAGGGTATAAAATTTTATTTACCCCATTTCTTATAAATGGGGTAAATAAAATTTTATACCCTTGTGGTTAAAAAGTTTTGGAAAAGGGGAGTTTGAGGGGGAAAACCGTGTGGTTTCAAACCACTTTCAAAAGGTTTTCCCCCTCAAAAAATCCACTTCTTTAAATCATTGCTAAAAGTTGGGGAATTTCTGTGGCAGAAATAAAGCTATTGACAATATAATATTTTTGTGGTAAGATTGTTGAAGTAGAGAAGATGTAGTTATTGAAATCAGAATAAAATGGGGTATAGCATGAATCAGAGTAACCGTTCAGGTTGTTTAGGCTAGAGGCTGTTAGCTATTGAGTATTGACCACCCAAAATCTTCTCGTTTTCTATGTTTTTGAGTCGTAATCAAAACCGTGGTTATCAAATCCCTGAGTTTCATATCAGCTCACATACTTCCGCCCTACAGCCTAAATGCCTACAGTCTATCTACCTGAACGGTTACGAATCAGAACTAAATTAGGATACCTCAATCCGTAGCATAAACACATAGGAGGAAATACTAAAATGAAAACATTTATCCTGGATACCAATGTTTTACTGCATGACCCAAATGCCTTATTTGTCTTTGCCGATAATGAGGTCATTTTACCTTTAGGGGTCATAGAGGAAATAGATGACCAGAAAAAGCGGGTGGACGAGATTGGTAGAAGCTCTCGCTGTGTTGCCAGGGCACTGGATGAATTAAGACAAAAATCCCGGCTGTCTGATGGAGTCCGCCTGGAAAATGGTGGGCTGTTACGGGTAGAAATATCTCGTCATATTTCTACTGATGTCCTGCCAGAGGGATTAGACCCTCAAAAGATAGATAATCAAATCCTGGCTTTAGCCCTTCATCTTAAAAAGACAGGGAATAATCCCGTCATCGTTGTCAGTAAGGACATTACCCTGCGGGTAAAAGCAGATGCCTTAGGTTTATCCACCCAGGATTATGAGCGGCATAAGGTTGATATGGATAAGTTTTATACCGGCACGACGGTTTTAGAAACAGACAGTGTAACCATAGATAAATTCTATACAGAGAAACAACTAAAGGTAGAGGAAGGGACTTTTGAGTCTAATCAAAATATCACCCTGATTGATAAATTTAATCCATCTCACTGTGCACTGGGACGATATAACCTCAAAACCAATACCATTTTACCCCTTAAAATTTCTCATGCTAATTTATGGGGGATAAAGGCACTCAACCGCGAACAACATTTTGCCTTAGATATGCTTTTAGACGAAAATCTAATGCTGGTTACCTTAGTTGGGATTGCCGGCACTGGCAAAACACTTTTAGCCCTTGCCGCAGGACTGACAAAGGTCATCAAAGAAAAACAATATCATAAACTTTTAGTCACCAGACCAATTATCCCTGTTGGCAAGGATATTGGTTTTTTACCCGGGGATATAGAGTCTAAATTGATGCCCAGGATGCAGCCTATCTCCGATAATCTTGAGTTCCTCTTTGCCACACATCAGGATGATAAATTTTCAAACTTGAGTTTAGAATCGCTAATTGAGCAAGGAATAATTGAATTAGAGGCACTTTCATACATCCGCGGCCGGTCTATACCCAATCAGTTTATGATAGTTGATGAGGCACAAAACCTTACTCCACATGAGATGAAAACCATCATTACCCGCGCCGGTGCCGGAACTAAAATAGTAATTACCGGAGATTATTATCAAATCGATAATCCTTATCTTGACTCAAGTAGTAATGGCTTAACCTATCTGGTAGAGAAATTTAAGGGTGCGGAAATATTTGGACACATCACCTTGATTAAAGGTGAGCGCTCTGCCTTAGCCGAACTCGCCGCAGAACTGTTGGAATAGGGTAATAAGGTAATCGGTAATCGGATAATCTGGTAATCAGTAAGAAAAACACAATAATTGGTTGGTACCGATTACCTAATTATCATGGAGCGGGAGACGGGACTTGAACCCGCGACCAACAACTTGGAAGGCTGTTGCTCTACCAACTGAGCTACTCCCGCTTAGAGGCTAAAACATTATTTATCTTGGCGATTAACTGATTAATTTCAAAAGGCTTCTCAAGATAACCCTCAACATCCATCTCTTTATTCATTTCGGTATCTTTATCTAAGGCACTAACTAATATTATGGGAATATGGGCTGTTTTAGAATATTCCTTAAGTTGGTTATACACCTCCCAACCATCCATTTTAGGCATCAGCAGGTCTAACATGATGAGGTCTGGAATCTCGTGCCTCACCTTAGCCATTGCCTCTTTCCCATCAAAGGCACTTAAAACTTCATATCCATTTATTTCTAAAACAACCTTTGTAATCTCAATTATAGATTTATCATCATCAACGATTAGAATCTTTCGGGGCACATATTTAGTTTATCAAAAAAGGCTATAGTTGTCAAGCATTATTTTAATTGACAAAAACTATCTTTTCTGTTAAAATAACTATGAGTCTTATAAAACCTATAGGACCTATTCTTTTTTGAGGAGGAAAAAATGAGTAGTAAAAATTTTATGATTATCTTTTGTTTGTGTTGTCTGGCAGGGGTTTCTTATGCTGAAAATAGCCAGGAAACCGCCGAGGCTAAATTCAAATTCTCCCTGGTAGCCGGTTCAAGAATGATTAACGACAAAAATTATAATGAGTTGATTTTGCAGCCGGAATTCAATAAAGGTAAATTTGGAATCGGATTAAATTTATTAGCCCGTTGGAATGCCGATGAAGGATTCAGGGATGAGGACTGGGATGAAATAGGCAATATCATCAATTATATCCGTTTTGCCGATAAAGGAAATAGCCCACTATATCTTCGGCTGGGAAAACTTTCACAAGCGACTTTAGGACATGGATTTATCGTTGATAGATATTCTAATCGAGGCACAAATACCGTTAAGGATGCCTTAGGCTCAGTTCTGGATATCAAGTTGGAATCCGGTGGATTAGAGACATTGGTAAATGATGTTACTGACCCAAGGGTTTGCGGGGCAAGGATTTACTTTAAGCCATTAAAGAATATGGATACCCCTTTAATCAATAAGATTATTCTTGGTGCTACCTATGTCCAGGACAACGAGCCTCAATCAGGCAATAAGAACAATTTAACCGTTAAGGGGATAGACCTTGAGTTACCAATTTATACATGGTTAACCTTTCATACCGATTACGCCAAAATTTCCGATTATGGCCATGGAGTAACCTTAGGACTAAATGGAAACATGGGGCAAGGATTTTCTACCTTTGTCTTTAAAACGGAATTACGGGATTTAGATAATAATTTTATTCCTGGTATATTCAATCCCTTGTATGAAATTACCAGGCCAGGAACCTCCACGCTCCAGCAAGCAAAAGACCAGAAAAGCTGGGATACGGCAGCTGATTGGTATCTGGGGAATTTAGCCATTATTTCTTTAGGATACGAAGACCTGAGCAAAGCAGATGCCCCAAAACTACACCTGGGACTAAAATTAGAAAATGAACTATTCCTGCGTCTGACCAAACAAAACATTTCTATGTCGTTTTCCTATGACCATGAAAGAAGGGAAAAAGGATATAATCTGGTTGATTTCAATGCCCCAAACAGTATCATTACCGGGAAAATAAATTACAAGATAGTAAAAAACATCTCTTTGAATTATACCCATCAAGAGGTTTATGACAATATTGGAAAGGAAACAAAGACCTCGTTACTATCGACAAAGGTGCATTTTTAGGATAGTCTTATTTAAAATAGAGATCGGCTTATTTATGAAATTCATCCAACAAGTATCCAGATTCTTGCATTAGTTCATACTAAACGCGACTTTTCACATGGAGATTTAAATAAATTAAGGAATAAATGAAAAAGGAATCTAATTTGTTAAACATAATTAAACGCGGAGTGGAAGAAATAATTGTAGAGGATGAACTGCTTGAGAAATTCAAGGCAAATAAACCTTTGCGGATAAAGTTTGGGGCAGACCCGACTGCCCCGGATATTCATCTTGGGCATACCGTTATTTTACGTAAACTTCGGCAACTTCAGGACTTAGGACATAAGATTATCTTCATTATTGGTGATTTTACCGCTCGCATTGGTGACCCATCAGGCCGGGATGAAACACGAAAACCACTCTCTGATGAAGAAATCGAACGAAATGCCGGAACATACCAGGAGCAAGTATTCAAGATATTAGAGCGTGATAAGACCGAGGTGGTTTTTAATAGCCAATGGTTGGGAAAACTTACCGCGCAAGAAATAATGCGACTTTCTTCTTGCTATACGGTAGCTCGAATGTTAGAGAGGGATGATTTTAAAAAACGTTACACCACAGAAAAAGAAATTACCATCCTCGAATTTCTCTATCCATTACTTCAAGGTTATGATTCCGTTGTCGTCAGGGCAGATGTGGAATTAGGCGGCACAGACCAAAAATTCAATCTATTAGTCGGCAGACAATTACAAAAGGATTATGGTCAACAACCACAGGTAATTATGACCATGCCATTATTAGAAGGCACTGATGGCGTCCGCAAGATGAGTAAAAGTTATGGTAATTATATTGGTATGCTTGAATCACCAAAACAGATGTTTGGCAAATTGATGTCCATACCTGATAGCCTGATGCCAAAATACTTTGAGTTATTGACAGATATTTCTTTAGATGAAACACTCCATCCTAAAGAGGCAAAAAAAATATTGGCTAAGGAGATAATTAAGTATTATTACGATGAGACTGAGGCTGAAAGCCAGGAAGAGGAATTCGAGCGGATATTTCGAGACAAGGAATTACCCAAAGAGATACTCGCCTTTGAGGTGGACAAACCATCTGTTGGCTTGATAGATGTAATTGTTATGGCTAAATTAGCCCCCAGTAAAAGTGAGGCACGAAGATTAATCAGTCAAGGTGGGGTTAAAATAGACCACAAAAAGGTAGAAGACCTGAATCTTGAAGTGAACCTGACTTGTCCAAGAATTCTTCAGGTAGGGAAAAGAAAATTTATTGAATTGAGGATAAAAAATGACCAAAAGTGAATTTTTAGGGAAGGTATCTATTTTTAATTCATTAGAAAAAGAGGACCTGGAAATATTAGCTAATGCAACCCAGGAGGTAACCTACAAAAAGGGGCAAACAATCATTAGTAGCGAAGAGCTTGGAACGACATTTTTTATTGTCAGGTCAGGGAGTGTCAAGGTAACGGCCGAGGCACTTGGCGAGCGGGAAATTGTCCTCTCTACCCTTCACCCATTAGCCTTTTTTGGAGAGATGTCTATTCTTGATGGAGAACCAAGGTCGGCCACCATCACCGCTTTAGAGGAGACAAAATTGATTACTCTGGAACGGGAGGTTTTTCTTAGAATATTACATCGCTATCCTCAAATTACGATTAAAATACTGACTATTTTATGCCAGAGATTACGACGGGCAGATGAGTTGATTCAGAGTTTAAGATTTGTCAGTGCCGCAGGAAGAACCATACAGATACTATTTAAACTTTTGGATGAACATGGTGTGGCCACCAGAGAAGGTAAACTTATCGATACTAAATTAACCCATCATGACCTGGCCAGTTTAGCCGGTACATCAAGGGAATCGATGCGTAAAATCATGCGGTATTTTCAGAAAAAAGGTTGCTTGAAATTCTATCGCGGTAAAATTACTATCTTGAATGAATCAGTCCTCTTGAAGACATTAGCTCAGTCGATCATTTGATTTTGGATTTTGGATTTCTTCAATCCAAAATCCAAAATCAAAAATATGTAAGAAGGAGCAAACTAAAAACCTTGAAGCCATTTAGAGGATTAGCCGATAGCTTTAATTATGCCATTGCCGGTATTGTTCATGGATTAAAAACACAGCGCAACATGCAATTACATGTAGTAGTTATGGTGCTTGTTTTACTGGCGAGTTTATTCCTGGATTTAACTCGCATCGAATTAACGGCTATATTTTTTGCGATTGGGTTAGTTTTAATCAGTGAGATGCTCAATACCGCTATTGAGGCCATAGTAGATTTAATCATCGATACCCATCACAGAACCGCCGGCACAGCTAAGGATATCGGTGCTGGAGCCGTATTGATTGCCTCTATTACTGCCTTGACCATAGGTTATTTAGTCTTGTATAATCGAATTCATATATCTTCCCCAGTGGTTTTAAAAACAGAACATAATCTTCTGCATATCTCTTTTGTCAGTATATCATTAGTCTTGATAGCGGTAGTAGCTATCAAAGCCTCTGTAGGCAAAGGGACTTTTTTAAGGGGAGGAATGCCCTCCGGACATAGTGCCATTGCCCTTTGTATCTGGGTCATCGTTACCTTTATCAGCAGGAATATACATATATCTTTTTTAGTCCTCATAGCCTCTCTTTTACTATGTCAAAGCAGATTAAGAACAGGGATTCATTCATTTCAAGAGGTCATGGCAGGGGCTTTAATGGGAGGGTTGATAACCCTTTTAATCTTTATTGTTTGTGGGAAGTGAGTTATAGTACCTATTAAGCAAAAGTGGGCATAAAATAATGAAAATGGAGAAAAGGCATAAAATAGGCATAAGTTCCTGGCCGGAGGAAGACCGTCCACGCGAGAAACTTTTTAAAGAAGGTGAGCATAAATTATCAAATGCCGAACTCTTAGCCATTCTGCTAAGATCAGGAGTAAAGGGCCAGAGTGCTATAGACCTGGCAAGAAGCATATTGCAAAAATTCAAGACCTTTCGTAATTTATCACATACCGACCTGTCCCATTGGAAGGAGTTTAAAGGCTTGGGACAGGCAAAGATTGCCCAGATAAGAGCGGCCATCGAGATAGGAAGAAGATTCAAGGAGGATGAATTAAAAGAGGAAAAAATCAAAATCAAATCTTCACAAGATGTAGTGGATATTCTAATGCCCAGGATGAGGGATTTAAAGAAAGAGGTTTTTAAGATTGTCCTTCTTGATTCTCAAAACAGCATTATCGATATTATCGAAATATTAGAAGGGACAGTCAATCAGGCCGCACCTATAATAAGAGAGGTTTTCCAAAAAGCCCTTCAGTATTTCACCTCTTCTATTATTTGCGTTCACAACCATCCCTCTGGAAGTCTTACTCCAAGCATTGAAGACAAAAATTTTACCAACGATTTGGTCCAGGCAGGCAAGGTCTTGCAAATTAAAGTCCTGGATCATATCATAATAGGCGATAGCAGTCATTATAGCTTTGCAGATGAAGGATTGATACAAATAGAGGAAAGGTAAATTATGTCAAATCAAACTCCAGAACAAATTGCCCGCGATAAAATTGACGCTATGCTCAAACTCGCAGGCTGGAAGGTACAGGATAGAAAGGCAATAGATTTTAATGCCGGGTTAGGAATAGCTGTTCGTGAGTATCCGACTGACATAGGGCCTGCTGATTATGTGCTTTTTGTTGACCGCAAACCCCTTGGCGTTATTGAAGCCAAGCGAGAGGAAGAAGGACATCGCCTGACAATTCATGAATCTCAGGCAGAAGCGTATGCCTATGCCCAACTTAAGTATGTTAATAATGACCCGTTGACATTCATTTATGAGAGCACAGGAGAAATCACCCGGTTTACGAATTTCAGAGATACTAAACCACGAGCCAGACAGGTTTTTTCATTTCATAGGCCGGAAACTTTCAAAGAATGGCTTGCGCATGCAAAATCTTTAAGAGCAAGATTGCTGGATTTGCCAGAACTTCAAAGGCAAGGCCTGCGGAATTGTCAGATTACAGCAATTGAGACCCTTGAGCAATCTTTTAAAGACAATTTCCCGCGGGCGCTTATTCAGATGGTAACTGGCAGCGGCAAAACATACACCGCTATAACATTTATTTACCGGCTTTTAAGATTTGCTGAGGCAAAACGAATATTATTCCTTGTGGATACAAAAAACCTTGGTGAGCAGGCCGAACAGGAGTTTATGGCTTACACCCCAAGCGATGATAACCGTAAATTTACCGAGCTTTACATTATCGAAATTGTCCGTGAGGAATTTGCCGAAGGCAACGACTTCTGCAAGAAGATTACCTATCGGTCAGAAGAAGACCCCAAGTCAATCCTGGCCCAATTTCGTAATTCCTATAATCCGCGTATTGCGGTAACCGTAAATATGATTGCTACTGGCACGGATGTTAAACCTCTGGAGTGCCTCTTATTTATGCGGGATGTTAGAACCAGTAATTATTTTGAGCAGATGAAAGGTCGCGGCACACGCACCCTAAAAGGCGATGACCTCAAAAAGGTTACTCCTTCGGCAAAGTCCAATAAGACACATTTTGTTATTGTTGACGCGGTTGGCGTTACAAAATCACTCAAAACCGACAGCCGTCCCCTGGAACGCAAACCGCAAGTAGCGTTAAAAAGATTTATTGGGTGCGGTTTTGATAGGTTCACAGGATGAAGATATTTTTTTATCGTTGGCCAATCGCCTCAGCCGTATGGATAGGCAAATCACACCTGCCCAGTTAATCAAGAGCAGATGGAATGGCTTTATATGATCCGCGACCATATCGCCACATCGTTTCATATCGAAAAGGATGACTTTGAACTTTCACCCTTTGGCGAACGCGGAGGATTGGGTAAATTACATGAGCTTTTTGGTAGTAGGACTGATGAATTGATGGAAGAATTAAATGAGGTGTTGGTGGCGTAAGTTCGTCATTGCCTAAAAGTGAGATTGCTTCGCTTCGCTCGCAATGACGGACGGGGGGAAGGCTCGGCAATGGCGATGGAAGAATTAAATGAGGTGTTGGTGCCGTAGTGTTCCGTGACATTAATTTCCGACCGTTCGTCATTGCGAAGGAGCAAGGAGACTGAAGCAATCTTGCAGAATTAAAAACGGGATTGCTTCGCTATGCTCGCAATGACGAGAAAAGGAAATTGCTTGCGATGACGGTTGAAGAATTGAATAATGAGCAATTTTTGTCATTGCAAGAAACTAAAGCGGCGAATCGTCATTGCGAGGAGCTTTCCTTCTCGTCATTGCGAGGAGCAAAGCGACGAAGCAATCTCATTGCAGATCAAGTACTTAAAGATTGCTTCGCTTCGCTCGCAATGACGGACGGGGGGAAGGCTCGG
>SBAY01000356.1 GCA_005239945.1 Nitrospira sp. | reverse complement strand
GATTTTCGATTTTGGATTGAGGAATCTTAATATCCTTAATCCAAAATCGAAAATCCAAAATCCAAAATTGTAATCGTAATCTGATAACTGATGGCTTACTAACCGGTAACTGAGGGATTATATCAGGTATCATTTAATACTACCTGTTTCCTGTCTTTTGATTACTGAAGGCTGATAGCTGAATGTTTACAGAACAAGGTGAATAAATGGGAAAAAAGAAACTTAAAAAAAAGGATACTTCAAGCCAGGTTATGTTCCTCACAGGAATCATTGTATTTTTAATCTCCTTTTTTACCTATTTAAAGACCCTTACCCCATCGATACCACTTCATGATGCAGGGGAATTAGTTACTTGTGCCTATCTTTTAGGCATTCCCCATCCACCGGGCTATCCACTTTATTGCTTGCTTGGAAAACTGTGGATAACTATCCTACCCATAGGCAACATTGCCTATCGGATGAATATGTTATCTGCCTTATGTGGGGCATTAACATGTATGATGGTGTACTTTATAAGTTTAAAAGTGGGAAGTAGGAAGTGGGAAGTAGGAAGTAAAGGGAATACACTTATCCCATATTTCTCATCTCTTGTCCCGGCTGTGGTAGCCGCTCTAATCCTTGCCTTTGCCGTTACTTTCTGGGAACAGGCAGTAATAGCCGAAAAATACACGCTGAACGCCTTGTTCACCACATTCTTGCTCTTTATCCTTCTGAAGTGGGCAGACTCACAAAGCACGGAGCATGAAGCATGGAGCACGAAGAAAAGAAATCCCCGCTCCATGCTCCAGTCTCCAGGCTTACTTTACCTCTTCGCCTTCACCCTCGGCCTATCCTTTACGCACCACTTCCAGACTATCTTCCTCTTGCCAACGACCATTTTTCTTGTCATCACTGTGCTTTGGGAGAAAAAGGGAAAAACCTATTCCCTCTTCCCTACTCTCTATTCCCTTCTCCATCTTACACTTTTTTTTACCATCCCTTTTTCTTTGTATATTTATCTTCCGTTACGGGCCATATTTCATCCGGCAATTAATATGGGTGACCCGACAACATTAGAAAGATTCTTAGAACATATCCAAACCACCCAATTTAGTGGCTATTTTGAGACATCGATAACAGACTTTTTCTATCGGCTTTATACCTACACAACTCAATTCTTCCCAAACCAATTTACCATCTATTTAGTTTTATTTGGATTAATTGGTGTGTTTTTTCTGTTTAAACACTCACTGAGACTTTGGACATTCTTGTCTCTAATTTTATTCACTAACATCCTTCATTCCTTATGTTATAACATCCCCAATATCCAGGATTACTATTTACCTGCGTTTATCATCTTTGCTATCTGGACCGGCTACGGTGTACAATACCTGTTGATGCAATCGAACAAATGGTTTAAATACCCACTACCCTCTATTCTCTACTCTCTATTTTTTCTCCTCTTGCCAGTCATCCCCCTTATCAGCCATTACCATCATAATGACCGAAGTCAAGACTACTTTGCCACCGACTTAGTCAGAAATATCTTAAACCCGATGGAAGACAAACCAATCATATTTTTAGAAACAGATGATACTGCCTTTCCTTTATGGTATATTCATTATGTTGAAAAAAATATGCCGACAGCCATCCTTATCGATGTGCCATTTCTTGCCGTGCATTACGATTGGTATGCGAAGGCATTACCAGAGAAATATCCTGAGTTAGCCTTTAGTTTTAAGTTCCAGGATATGCTTGGTGTCCGAGCAAAGGAATTAGAGAAAATAAGGCAAGAAAGAATCACCAATATCATCGCTGATAATATTAATTCCCATCCCATTTACAAGCTTTATGATCCATCTTTAGCCAATAGATACCTCTTGATTCCACAAGGAATATTCTCGAAGGTATTAAGTAAGGATACAGAGGAATTATGTCAGGTTCTTGACAAAAACAAAAAATTTTCATATCGAGGGGTAATGGATAAGAAAATATTCAAGGATAAAAGGACAGAGGAATTAATCTCAAGATACCCACAAACATATTACAACATAGGCACTTTTTATTTCCAGATAAAGCAGTACGATAAGGCAATTGAGAAATTCAAGCAGGCATTAGAACTCGACCCCAAACATCTAAATGCCAGATATGGCCTGGGTATGTGTTATAAATATAAGGGATTATATCCTAAGGCTATGGCTGAATTTAAAGGGATTTTGGCCATAGAGCCGAATTTTGATAAGGCTTATTATGGAATCAACTGTGTCGAGCAAGAACAAGGTAAGAGAAATAGTAATCGGTGATCGGTAACCAGGTAATCAGTAACAACCGATTATTACTTTTTTTGTAACACTTTAGCCATCTGAAGTAGTGTAAGTAAGGGAAAATGGAAAAGATGGGAAAAGGAAAAAACAAATAATTTAAGGAGAATTAGGGAAGAGGGAGAAGTTTATTATAATTTTCTCCATTTCTTTCTCTATCCTCAACAATCTTTCTTTTTTCCCATTTTTCCTCCATTTCCCCTTTTCCCCTTTGTTACACTTCACCTGGGTAAATAGTTACCTTTTTTTCTTGCAAAGATTAGCTCGTAACCACTCAGTGAACGGTGGAAAGATGAACTTGAGAGGATGAGAAGGTAGACTGTAGTCTATTTGAGTACTATTGGGCAGGTATCATTATAGTCTCCAATCCAGATTAATATGAACCTTTCCCAGTTAAAACAACTGGTATAGTCTTTAAAAGAATTTTTATATCTAGACCCAATGACCAATTATCAATATACTCCAAGTCCATTTCCATCCATTTTTCAAAAGGCACATTACTTCTGCCGTTTACCTGCCAGATACAGGTAATTCCGGGTTTCATAGAGAGCCTTCTTCTCTGCCAGTTTTTATATTGAGTTACTTCAGCAGGCAAGGGAGGTCGTGGGCCAACCAGACTCATTTCGCCCTTCAAGACATTGATGAGTTGAGGTAGTTCATCTAAAGAGTACTTTCTTAAAAACTGGCCAATCTTAGTTACCCGGGGGTCTTTCTTCATCTTAAACACAGGCCCGCTTACCTCACTAAGCTCCTGAAGTTTCTCCCGCATCTGTTCCGCATTTTTCTGCATAGAGCGAAATTTCAATAGCTTGATCCGCCTTCCGTTTTGCCCTACTCGCTCCTGGGCGAAAAAGATACTGCCAGGGGAATCAATCTTTATCAGAACGGCAATTAGCACAAACAAAGGGGTTAATAACATAATGGCAAGCAATGAGATAACTATGTCCATCCCCCTTTTTATGACTAAAGCCATTTCTTGAGCAGGACCTGTCTCTAAACTTATGAGAGGTGTCCCATCTAAATCGTCAGCTTTTGCCCGAGCAAGAGTCCGTTCGAACAAATCAGCCACTATTCGTACCTTAACCCCCTCTATTTCACACAACCTAATACTATCAGTCATCTTGTTACACACCTCAAGGGGCACAGCAAAGACCACTTCATCAACCACATGGTTGTGTAAGATCTCCGGAAGCTCGTCTATCTTGCCCATGCTTTCTACCTTTCGCGAAGTTCCGCCAGGTGCATCCTCATCAATAAACCCGAGAATCCGAAACCCCAGCTCCGGGTGATTCTTTAATGTATCGCTTACCTTTTTTGCCATCTCTCCGCACCCAACTACAAGCACAGTTCGATAATTATATCCCTTCAGGCGTAAAAGTCTGAGGAAATTCCTCAGTCCTATCCTGATGCAACTAACCAGAAGGATAGTAGTAAGCCAGAATAAGGAGAGGAAGCTGCGAGACACATACCCCAGCTTTAGAGAAAAGGAAAAAGCAAAAAAGAGGAGTATTCCCAGGGTAGCAGATTTTAGAACACTAATTGTTTCCTTGAGATATTGGCCTGCTCTTACCGGCTGGTATAGGCCCAGGAAAAAGAAAGCTCCCCAAAAAATAGGGACAAGGATGGCTAAAAGATTAATATAAGTAGAAAATGGGAAAAGGGGGTTGTGGAATGGGGGTATTCCCGAAAGACTCTGGCGGATAAAGTAAGCTATAATGAATGATAGAATTATACTCGCGGTATCCCCAATAAAAAATAACCCGGCCAACTGTCTGCCTTTTTGTTTTAGCATCTTGTTTGCTCCTTATGCTTTTCTTCAATAAATGCTTTTATTTTTTTCTTAAATATTTCTTTATCAAACCTGATTGCCTCTTCTCTTATTTTTTTAGGAGCAAGGCTATCTTTTATTCTATCAAATTTTTTTATTGCTTCAGATAAAGCCTCCACGGTCTGCTCTTTAAAGAAGACCCCGCTTACGCCCTCAATTACAGTTTCTAATGCCCCTCCGGCAGCATAAGCAATAACCGGACGCCTGCAAGCCTGTGCCTCTACAGGAACAATCCCAAAATCTTCTTCGCCTGGAAAGATAAGAGCCTGGCAGCGATTATAGCTTTCGTTCAAGTCTTTCGCAGATAGTTTCCCTAAAAATTCTATATTTGGTCCGGCTAAGTTTTGTAAATATTTACGATGAGGTCCATCCCCAATAATTCGCAAGGGTATCTTTAATTTATTAAATGCTTCAATAACAATATCTATCCTTTTATATGCATTTAACCTTGAAACTACTAAAAAGTAATCTTCAATCTTATCAGAGATAGAAAATTTACTTGTTTCAACCGGCGGATATATTACTTCCGAATCTCTATTATAAGCCATCTCAATTCTGTTCTTAATGTTTTCACAAATAGCTATAAAGTAATCAACATTCTTAGAAGTAGTTATATCCCATTTCTTCAATAAAGAAGTAGTAAGAAAGGAGATTATTCTCTTCACCATCATACTTGCTTTTTCTTTTTCTATGTACTGGTCATATCTCCAGATGAACCTTGCCGGGGTATAGCAATAACAGATATGTAAAACCCCTTTGGGCACCTTTATTCCTTTAGCATAAGCACTGCTGGAAGATAAAATGAGATCATATCCAGAAAAGTCAAAGCTTCTAAATGCTAAGGGATAAACCAGAAAATACTTTCTGAAATGCTTATCTAAAAATGGTAATTTTTGCATAAAAGATGTGCGAATATCCATTTCTTTAAAGGTATCAGGCATATTCCGGGGCAAAAAGATAGAGGTATAAATTGGGGCATCAGGAAAAACTTCATGGAGGGTTTCAACAACTCTTTCTGCCCCCCCATATTGATTCAAAAAATCATGAACGATGGCTAACTTCATTATATACCTCGTCAAACACCTTTAATGTCTCTCTGGCACACCTTTCCCAACTAAACAATTTCACTCTTTCCAACCCTTTTCGTACCAAAGACTCTCTCAAGCCTTTATCAGTTAAAACCTTATACATCCCATCAGCGATACTTTCTATACTATAAGGGTCAACATAATAGGCTGCATCCCCACAAACCTCAGGCAGACTTGCTACATTGGATACTACCACAGGACATCCACAAGCCATAGCTTCCAAAGGTGGTAACCCAAAACCCTCATAAAAGGAAGGGAAAACAAATAATGTAGCAAGGGTATACAATTCCCTCAATTCCATCTCAGACACATATCCTATGTATCTGACAGCATACTTATTAAGTATATTCATAAATTCTTTATTTTCCCATCCCTTAAATCCAACGATGACTATCTTAAATTCGTTGCGGATATCTTTATCTAAGTTGATATATGCATGAATAAGATTTTCTAAATTTTTTCTTGGTTCGATAGAACCTACAAACAATATAAAATTATCGGGTAGATTGTATTTGCTCTTAACAGATTGCCCCCCCTGGGGGATAAAAGGGTTAAATACATTGTTGTTAAATCCGCAGTGAATAACTTTTAATCTGTCTTTTGAAAAACCAAAAAGATTAACAGCCTCTTCATAAATAAAATTAGAGATTACTATTATTCTATCTGCTCTCTCAATATTTTTCCAAAATTTATTTTCAAAATAGGTGATTCTATCTTTGGGATGCCACTGAGGATATAATTTAAACGAAAAATCACAAACTGTAGCCACAATATGTTTCGCTTTAATATTAATTGGGATAAAATTTGGTTCAAAGTAGAGGTCAAAATCTTTGTTTGAAAAGTTACTAAGGATGTTTTTAAATTCTCGAGCAATATCTCTCAAAAAGGGTATTCCCCGTATTATCTCTTTAACATAGTGAAATCTCTTACGGCTATTATCACCTAAAAGTTTCTTCGAGTAATATCCATAGAAATAGGTATAATTATTAAGGTGGTCTATTTCCTGTAAAGACTTAGTTATATTATAGGTATAATTACCTACTCCTGTCAGAGGGGACAGAAGTGGAATTGTATTGATAATGATATTCATTCTTTATTTATCACTCCTTTTGTATCAACCACTTTCTTTCTTTCCTATAACACCATAGTCTTGATAATTTATATATAAATTATCCGATTGCTCCTCGTCTCTAAGAGGAACAGAAAATATCACCTTTACTTCTTTAAATCCAACCCATTCGAGTAAAAATTTTATTGTCTCCGGCGGATATGGTTTGACATGGGTTACATCAAAATAGAAATTAGAAAGGGCACGAGGACAATGAGGATTAACAGATTCAAGGATAATAGTACCGTTAGAAATAATTCTATCGTATGCTAATTTTATAAAATTTTTAAGATAATCAAAGCTTAAGTGTTCTATTACTTGAAAAGATGAAATGCCTATAAATTTATTCTCTGTTTTTGATAAAAATTCTAAAATATCCGATTTTTTAACATTAAAACCGTTCTCTTTCAGTATTTCTATTACAACCGCGTTAGCATCCAATCCAAGGTAAGGTATATTGTTTTCTTTCAAGAGCTCTAAAAATTCACCTCTGCCACACCCAGCATCAAGAAATAATTCCCCATCAGATTTGTTAAAGGCGTCCAGGACATATTTCAAATAATATAGTTGCCTTTTTTTTATCTCTTCCATGCTTCCTCTAAACATATTTTCAAAAAGATAATAAAACACATCTTCTTCTGGATATCTCTTTAAATTAGAGCAAGAGATTTTGGAGGTTTTGATTGCCTTTAGTAGGTAAGAATCATTATTTACTTCAAGTATTGTTGGTGTTCTTACTATCTTTGATTTTCTCATCACATTAATCTGTTTAAGAATAGAAGATACTACAGGGATACTTTTAATGATATTTTTTAGATGCATAAGCACACCTCATTTTATCTTTCCAAGACTATCTTTTTTAACCTTTTCAAACCCGTTTCTGTCTATATAACCTCTCACAACAACTTCAGGTTCTCCTACCATTTTTATTTTATGTTCCTCAAACCACATCACCCTATCGCATATCTTTTTTACATCTTCCATTGAGTGGGATACAAAGACCATAGTTACCCCACCTTTTTTAAACCCCATCATTTTATCAAGGCATTTCTTTTGAAATTCATTATCCCCTACTGCTAATACCTCATCAATTAATAAAATTTCAGGGTCAAGATGTGCGACTATGGAAAACCCAAGCCTGGCCAACATTCCACTTGAATATACACGGATAGGTTGGGTTATGAAGTCGCCAAGCTCAGAGAATTCGATTATCTCATCCATCTTCTTCAAAACCTCTCTCCTCGTTAAACCAAGGAACACTCCATTAAGCATAATATTTTCCCTTCCTGTAAACTCCGGATGAAAACCGGCACCAAGTTCAAGAAGGGGTGAAACCCGCCTCTTTATAACAATCTTACCACTGGATGGCTTTAATACACCTGCAATAAGCCCTAAGGTGGTGCTTTTACCAGCACCGTTTCTGCCAATTATCCCAAAGGTTTCACCTTTATAGACCTCAAAGGATATATCTCTTAAAGCCTCAAATCTTGAACCCTTCATCTGTCTTATCCCCTTTGAAAGATGGAAAAGAAAATTCTTAAGCCCACCTGTAAGATGATGATATAGAGGATAACTTTTGCTCACATTATTAAAAATAATCACTGGCTCGTTCATAATACCTCTGCAAACTTCCATGAAAGTCCTTTGTATACCAGATAACCTATCACAAAGGTAAAAATACTATAACAAATACAAACCATTAAAGGTATACTCTCTAATTGACCGTTTAGAAAAAGGTTTCTCCAGTTCATTATCAAAGGAGCCACTGGATTCAGATTTACAAGGAATTTATATCTATCTGGTATCATCGCCTCAGAATAGATAATCGGGGTAAAGTAAAAAAGGAGTGTTATTAATAACCCGGTTAGTCTCTCAAGATCTCTAAAAAAGAGATTTATTGATGAAACAATAAGAGATCCCCCATAAGTCATAAGGAACTGTAAAGTTAATAAAATTGGTATGCCGTAAAGCCATGAAAGACTCAAAGACTTATGATAGATAAGCATAAAAAGAACTATCACAGGTATAGAAAGCACAAAATGTATCATATCCTGAAACACCATTGTGAAAGGTATTATGTTCCTTGGAAAATTAACCTTTTTTATTATGGATACATTCCCTAAAAATGTCATAGGTGAAGCGTTAATTGAATTAGCAAACCATTGCCAGGGAAATAGCCCTGCAATAAGGAAGATGACATAGTCTTCCATCTGTATCCTCATGACGACCTTAAAAGCCACAAAAAAGACAAAGGCAAAGACAAGTGGATGTCCTATGGACCAGAGATAGCCAAAGATAGTACTCTTATACCGAACCTTTATCTCCTTCTGAGTCAAAACGATTATTAAATCGATATAATGTTGAAAACTTCTGTTCATCTTTAAATTTTTCTCCACTTAATATGGCAGCCCTGCACCACCAGTAACTACTACTTGTTTATTATCCCTTCATCGACACTTTACGCACCTTATTTTACTGTCATCTTGTTTTCTGTCCAATTTATCCCTTTAGCATTAAGAATCTTTTGTCCGTCCCCAATTGGCCTTAAACCTGCTAATTCCATATCTGCATCCACCATTATTCTGACAAGCTCATTAAATGTTACCTTTGGAGACCAGTTGAGCTTCTTTTTGGTCAGGGATGCATCTGCCAATAGATAATCTATCTCTGTTGGACGGAAATAACGGGGGTCAATCTCAACGAGAACATCTCCAACCTTTAAAGGGGAAGACATATCTGAGTCCAGCGAACGGACAATCCCTTTTTCACCTATGCCTTGGCCCTGCCACTCTATTTCAACGCCTGCATATTCAAAGGCAACCTTTACAAACTCCCTCACCGAATGACTTTCACCTGTGCCAATCACATAATCCCCTGATTCATCCTGCTGAAGTATTAACCACTGACATTCTACATACTCAGGAGCAAACCCCCAATCTCTTTTGGCATCAAGATTCCCAAGGTATAATTTCTTCTGTTTGCCAGTAAGAATATTTGCCAGTGCCCCGGTTATCTTTCGGGTGACAAATGTTCCTCCAGATCATCTCCATTTCGCAACATTTTTTTTGAATTTTGCCTGCCTATCCAACTTACCAATCCTAAGTAGAACCAAAACAAATACCCTGTCTTACCAGCCAGGGTATAATCTACCATCCCATGAACTGCAAAATCGATCAGGCAGGCCAACAGACCTAACACTAAAATCCTTGACCATTGCGTTTCTGTATGTTTAAGCACACTCCATCCCCATCTAAAAATGGCCATAAACAGCCAGCTAATGGCTAAAAGGGCAAAAATCCCTGCTTCTGCTGATAGATGCAAAAAGATATTATGGGCATGCCCAACGGTATAAGGCGGATAGAACTTCTTTTTAGTTTCCTCTGGCACATCAGGGGCATATTTCGGATAAAGAGACTGAAAGCTTCCTGGTCCATGTCCTAAAAAAGGATGCTCTTTTATCATCGACAATGCACTATTCCACAGATATATCCTTTCCAAATTTGCCGTGTACTGGGGATTAACCATATTTACTACCCGATACATTTGCTGTTTTGGCAAGAGGCATAGAGATATTATGATAACTACCCCCAATCCCAAAAGTATCTTTCTATTCATAAATAAGCCTAAGAAGATCAAGGCGCAAATATCCCCTAACCATGCTCCTCGGCTTGAGTTAAGGTTCAGACAGATAATCATTATTGCCAGCGAAACAATCAAACCACCCTTTATCTTCCATGATGAAAAAGTAAAGAACGTCAAAGAAATTACTAAAGGGATAACCATACCTAAGCAACCACCAAGTGTTTTATTGGCTATCATAGCTGAATATTTTTCCGGCATAGGATTCCAGATTACCTGACCTGCTTCATAACCAGCAAGCAAGCATAAGCTTCCTATTAAACAAACCAACAGCCACTTAATATACTGTTCATCTCTTATCCCATTAATCACCAAATAATAAAGCAATACCTTTTCCCCCAGGGAGCGAACTTTATCAAGGCTTTGAAGGATTGGTATTGAAGAAGTTAGTGCGGAGAGAACAAGCATTCCTAAAAAAACAAATATGGGCAAATTCAGGGCTATACCTTTTATTTCAAATCTGTTAGTCAATATCATTCTGGTTATCCAGCCTAAAAAAGCTAAGGCTACCCCAACACTTATTCCTGAGGTCGAGGTAGTGGCACACAGGGCATAAATGACCAGGCCAATTAACATTATAGAATTACAGGTTGCTATTGCCTTTTCTTTATTCATTGTAACCTTCCTTCATCACCGGGATAACCAAACCCTTTTAATCTTAGAAGGGCTTTTGGGGAAGTAATATTTTCTTCACATTCTTCCTCCATTTCCTGACCTTGTGAGAAGCATCTATGATAAAGTTGTAGATAGTCAACAGGATATTTTCGAATGGATTAAGTGACAGAATCCCATCTTTAATAAAAACTGTGTCTGTATCATTTAGAAACCATACCTTATAATGATTTTTTTTCATCCAGTCATTAATTTCATTTAAGTATGGATTAATATAGTTGTCTGTCTGTGTCTCCAAAGATATTATTGCCGGCCGACTTTTAAGATGTTTTATCACATACCATTCCGCACCCTCTATATCTATTGAAAGCAAATCTATAGTGTTGTCGTCAATATCACTGAACAGTTTAGCTTCAACAGTGAATTTATCCGCCTCTTTTAACTTATAGCTGTCATTAATCAGTGCAGGGCTTTTACTTAAAGAACCTACAAATGTTGATGCTTTTGCTCTATACAATACTATCAGTTCATTTTTATCCCATACAGCGTAAGGATAAATTTTCACATTGTCCCTTCCCCTAAAGAAGGTCTCAATCCTTTTAACGCATAATGGATCAGCTTCAACCAGGGTCGTACGAACCCCTTCGTTGATAAAATCAATTATGTTTGATGTTTCGGGATAATAAACACCAACCTCTGCAACATGGCCTATGGCAATATCTTTTCTTCGGACATACCTATACAGTTTATTATTCACTCATTACCTCTTATCTTCAATTCAGACATTAGACCATAGACATTAGACTTAAGTCGTAAGCGGTTAGCCGGAAGCTTAAGCTTTCAGCTTTTGGATGAGACAGGTATTCATACATTATCTTTTTCTCCATCTGAAAGCTTCCGTCTGAGCGCTGAATGTTTACGACTTAAGTCTGATGTCTAAAGTCTGAAGTCTGTCTTCCCTTTTAACATTCCCCGAGATATTTTTATATACTTTGAGTACCACCTTTGTGTTTTTTTCCAGAAGCCAAACAGGCCGGTTCTTGGGAATATCAGTCTTCGCCTCAACTCATAAAGGTCATTGATCTGTTCAGTATCACAAGCACAGGCACATTTAAATCCAGCTTCTATGACCATCTGTTTTATGCTCGGATTAAATTCTCCATAAGGATAGCAGAAAGAGGTAGCTTCTTGCCCAATAATTTCTTCAATCTCTTTTTTAGACTGAACTATCTCTTGAAACGCTTCTTCCTTACTTAATTTCTGAAGATGGGGATGGGTAACGCTATGAGCACCAAACGAAATCCCATACTCAGCCATCTCCTTTATTTCCTCTGCTGATAAAAGCTTTATCGCCTCTTCCTGGGGGGTGCTATCCCATTGGTTAGTACCTCCAATATGCCCGCTCACCAGGAAGATAGTGGCTGTAAAGTTATACTCCTTCAGGATAGGGAAGGCATAAAGATAGTTATCTTGATACCCATCGTCAAAGGTCAGGATGATAGGCTTCTTCGGCAGTGGGGCTATTCCTTCAAATCCAGCTGCCAACATATCCAGGGATATTGTCCTAAATCCTCCGAAGGCTAAAAGCTTCATCTGCTGTTTGAAATTTTTGACCTCAACCCATATCCCATGCCGACACTCAGGTAAAGGAGCCGGTACTACTCGATGATAAACTAAGATAGGCACCTCTTTATTTGAGCAGAGCTTTTTCATAGACCTCCTCCACCCTATCTACTACCTTTTCCAGGCTAAATTGAGCTATAACCACTTCTCTTCCCCATTGGCCTAGATCAGCAGATTCTTTTTTATCCTTAAGCACATCTACTATTGATTGAGTTAAGCGGCCCCAATCAACCGGTTGCTGCTCACAGCAATCGCCAAAATTGGTGTATATCCCTTCTTTTAGGGATTGAGGATTTACCACGCCGACAAACTTATTTTCACCAACAGCTATCACCGGCCGACCACAAGCCATTACCTCCAGAGCCACCCGACCGGCACCAATGACTAAATCAGACATCGCACAAATCCTGGGCATATCCTTTCGTAGGCCAGTGAATCTTATCACCTGGCACCCAAATTGCTGATTAATAGCCTCCACCTTGCTCTCCAAAAAAACTGGCCGATTGCCCCCGGCTACAATAAGCAGCCTCAGATTAAGGATAGCGGCTAATATTTCAGGAAATACCTTTTCCACCATCTTTTCTATTAATTTTCCCCGGGGACCACTGAACCGGCCAATCCAGGAAACTACTTTAGCCCCAGATTGAATCCCCAACTCCTCTCTTACCCCGGCAAAGTCAACCTGTGGCCTGAAATGGTGGACATCTATTCCATTAGGTATCAAAAACACATCTTCGCTCTTTACCTTGAGATCTCTGATTAAGTGATCTCTGACTGCCCCACAAACAGCAATCACCTTTTCACCAAAGCAAGGCATAAGTTTTCTGCTGAGATGTACCGGATAGATACAATGAGCTGTGGTTACCAGAGGTATCCTGGCTATTCGACTGGCAAAATAAGCTACCCAGGAAGAGGCCCTAGAGTGGGCATGGAGAAGATTAATATTCTCCTGGTTAATTATCTGACCCAAAAATTTTATGTGCCTAAAACGGTTAACAAGAGACCTCCTATTGTCTATATCGAGCGAATAGTAAGGGGCTTCTATCTCGCTGGTTAAGGTATCAGAGACAAGCGATACTTTGTGCCCCTTGTCATTAAGCCTTTTTATTAATGAAGCTGCATAAGTTTCTGCCCCGGTCAATTCAATCTGGGAAAGCACAAAAAGAAGATTCATTGTCTCTTTTTTACTCCCTCAAGTTTGCTAATCTACACTTTCTTTGATAATTCCTTGTTTACACCAATAATTATTCGATCTTTCTACCTCTTCAAATTTTTCTTTTAGCGTCTCGGTATGGCGGGAAGGATGGTATAAATGATAAGTTAACGCTTTATATTTAACCGAAATCGGGGAAAATCCAAACTTTTTCAATCGAGAGTCTAATTCAACATCTTCATATTTCAATGCCCCGGCAAACTCTTCATTCCACCCATTTACCTTAAGAATATCTTCCTTAAAGATGGAAAAATTTGATCCAAAGAGGTAGCGGACCTTGCCATAATCAATTAACCTGTGCAGAAGATTACTGTTGATTTTGAGGCCTTTAATAGCATGCTTTATATCGCCAATTAAAATGTAGAATAATAGACCTAAAGAAAGCCTTTCATGATAGCCATCCAATATTTTGTCTTTGGTCATCATTGAGGTAAATCTTTTACCCCATTTTACTCTGCGACCAATTAAATAGCGACCTTTTTGCTGATTCTTTATATGTTCTAAAACAAAATCCTTATGAGGAACACAATCCGGGTCAGTAAAGATCAAGTAATCGCCTTTAGCAATCTTAATTCCCTCATTAAGAGCTTTTGTTTTTCTAATCCCGAGGTCATTCTGCCAGGTATATGAAACTTCATAAGGCAATTGCGGTTTTAAGTTTTCCAGCATCGTTTTTATGCTATTGTTCGAACCATCATCAGAAATTACCACCTCAAAGTTTTTAAATGTTTGACGGCTAAATCCCCATAGAACTAATTCTAAATATTGGGGCTGATTGTATACAGCCATGATTATACTTGCCTCGATTCTTTGCATTCCAATCACCCTTTTCGTAACCGTTCAGGTTGTTTAGGCTATAGGCTGTAGACTGTTAGCTATTGAGTATTGATGACTCAAAATCTTCTCGTTTTCCATGTTTTTGAGTTGCTATCAAAACCGTGGTTATCAAATCCCTGAGTTTCATATCATCTTACATACTTCCGCCCTACAACCTAAATGCCTACAGTCTATCTACCTGAACAGTTACCCCTTTTCACTGTCGAATTCTTAACATCTTTATTTTCCTCCCCATGCATCTTTGGATTTCACCAAAACAACTGATCAGCAAACTGGTATATTTTTTTGTAGTTCTACCTTGCAACAATAAAAATCCATTATGCCCCCTAATTCGAACAACCCCAGGACATTCTGGTTCAGAAACCCTCGAACGAAATTAGTATACTTAGAGTTGTAAGGCACCTGGCATTTAAATATATTAAAGCCACAAGCTTTAAGTAGCCTGGAAAATGTCTGCGGAGTAAAGAATCAAAGATGATGATCAGCCGCAAAGTGTTTAAACCTTCGTCTTTTTAACTTTAACCGATTCTGTATGTTCTTCAACCTGGAAGATAAACTTCCCATATTAGGAGTACTAACAAAAAGAATGCCGTCATCTTTGAGAAGGTCATGAATTTTCCGTAGTTCTTTTCTTGGGTTTTGCACGTGCTCTATTACATGGCTGAGAACAATCAAATCAAATGGTTCTTCAAAGGAAAATTCCAAAAGAGTTCCACTATAAACAGGAATTTGCAACATATTCTGGATTTTTGATATAAAAGACGAGTTGACATCCAGCCCCTCAACTTTCCATCCTCTCTTTTTAGCAAAATACAATATCTCTCCTCCACCGCATCCCACATCAAAAAGTCTTCCTTGCCTTCCTAAAACCTTCTCTATAAGCTGAAATGTTTCTTCCAGAACTTTTCTTTTAGCCAGATGATCTAAATACCTCTCATAATCCTCTACCTTTTGGACAGGGAAATCTCCACCGTGATATAGTTTTTCTATCTGTTGTTTTGCATCAAGCTGTGGGTTTCGAAATAGAAGCCCACAACGGGCACATAATACAATATGATTACCAGAGAAATCTGTGGCAAAAGGCACTTGACGGTCTTCTTTCCCACATATAGCACAATTTACATATTGTTTCATTTCTTCCATTTATCCAGCAACTCCTATTTTCATTCTCCTTGCGGGCAATAATTCCAATTACTATCACCTCTTCTTCTATCCCCAAGGCTCTGTTTAAGCCCTAAATCCGGCTGGCAGGTAATCAGTAACAACCGATTATTACTTTTTTTCTTGCAAAGATTAGCTCTGTCTTTTTTTGAAAAGAAATTGCCATAAGGTTTTATTCCTTTCTGCCTCTAATAATTCTTCTTTAGTATGTAAACTCCTTTTGAGAGACTCTATCAATTCATCCCTTTTTTTTAGGGTATTGAGCTTTTCGCGTTGAAATTCCTCTTTTTGTTTTTCAAACTCTCTTTTAAGTGCCTCTATTTTCTCATCCCTCTCGGCTAATGCCTGTTGTAAATGCTCCACTTTTTTTTCGCGATCCATTAAAATCTTATGGGTATCACTTAGTTCTCTTCTTAGCCTTTGTTTTTCTTCTTCATCTTCCCATACCTTAGCGGCTATCTTCGAAAAATCACTACTTGATTTTTTATCCGTATTATCCATAGTATGTTAACTACCTCCTTTTGTCATCGGTTAGTGATTGAGAAACTTTTCACAACAAAGTAATATCCCGTCGGTATCGGGGGGTAGAAAGAATAGGACTTATATAACCTATCTGACTTATTCCCGAATCCTCCAATCCCGTCAAATAGAATCCTTCTCACCAATCATTGACTCAGTCCCTTCTCCTTCGAACATATGTTCATCTAAATTTATACTTCTTAGTGCCCTTTTTAGTTCATCAACATTATTACAGGCAGAGATAGCCTCTTTATAATTGATAACCTCATTTTTAAGTAATGCCGCCAGGGATTGCTCTAAGGTTTGCATTCGATACTGGGTTACTGAAGAAAAGATAGTCTCATGGAGTTTAGATAGGTTGTGGTCTTCAATTAACTTTCTTATGGTAGGAGATGAAACCATAACCTCAAATGCCGCTACTCGTCCTTTTCCATCTGCCCGAGGAACTAATCTTTGAGAAATAATCCCTTGCAAGGTAAGGGATAGTTGGACCCGAATTTGCTGATGCTGGTCAACTGGAAAAATACTAATAAGTCTATCTATGGTTTGTTCGGCACTTGATGTATGTAAGGTGCTCAAGGCTAAATGTCCTGTTTCAGCGGCGTGGACAGCTACTTTAAAGGTATCTATATCTCGCATCTCGCCTATCAGGATAACATTCGGGTCCTGTCTAAAAAGACTTATCAAGGCATCATTCATAGTGAGGGCGTCTGCCCCTAATTCCTTCTGGGTTACCGTAGACATTTTATCCGTATATAAAAATTCTATTGGGTCTTCAATGGTCATAATATGACAGGGTCGATTTTTATTGATGTATTCAACCATCGCGGCTAAAGTAGTTGATTTACCAGCACCCGCAGGACCGGTTACCAGAATCAAACCATGTGAAGACAAAGATAAATCCTTTAATACCTCCGGTAATCCTAATGAATCAATAGTAGGCACCTCAAAAGGAATGGCCCGAAATACCGCCGCAATAGTCCCTCGTTGATGGAAAACACTTACCCTGAATCGGGAAACACCATGAACACTGTAACTAATATCTACCCATCGCCTCTCTTCAAATCTCTTTTTCTGCTCGTCATCCAACATCGTTTCTATCAATTCTCTTGTATCTAAATTACTTACCCGCTCTGAATCATCAACAACAATATCCCCTCCAATCCGAAAAATCGGGGGGCGGCCAACCTTTATTTGTAAATCCGAGGCACCTCGCTCTATCATCATTCTTAGAAGACTATCTATCTGTCGAGTAGACATATTCAACAACCTCCTTTTTTAATTGCTTAATGCCCCTCACAGAACCGTGCTTGAGGTTTTCCCTCACACGGCTCTTCGGTAAT
>SBAY01000101.1 GCA_005239945.1 Nitrospira sp. | reverse complement strand
TGTGTCAATAATATCTATATTATATAGTATGTGTCATATGGCACAACATAAAGGGTAAAATCCGGTCTGGTTCAAATAGTAAAGTGTTACCCACAAATTGGACACGCACCCGAACGAAGGTTATTCGAAGGTTTTAAATTTCTAAACTTTATAACTTCGGAACTTCAAAAGTTAAGAATTCTCCCGTCAACCATAGTAAAAACAATATCCTTTGCTTCTTTGATAATAAAATCATATAAATTATGGTTAAATTCAATGAATTCTTCTGGCAATTTTATCCCAATTATATCGGCTTTTTTACCTGGTTGTAGACTACCTATTTTATCATCAAGACCTAATACCTTTGCCCCATTTAGTGTAGCTAATTTAAGAATAACATCAGGGGCTAGGTTATATCTTCTTTTTAACTCCTTCATCTCCTCTAACATACATAATGAATCATTACTCGCTAAAGAATCGGTACCTAAAGCAATTATGATACCTTTGTCTATTAATTTTTGAATAGGAAAGTCCTCTCGTTGGAAAAATTTATGGCTTTTAGGGCAATGAACTACCCCTACCCTTTTTTCTTTCAAAATCTCTATTTCTTCATCAGTAAGGTAATTTAGATGCACACCAATCATATTTGAGTTTAATATACCTAACGAGTTTAAATATTTTATCGGTGTTAATTTGGGCTTAATCCAATCCTTATCCCAAATCCCTAATTCTTTTAATAAACTTACAAATTCACCACTCCCTTTCATAAGTAATTCTAACTCCTCTTTCGACTCGGCAATGTGAATAGACACAGGCAGACTATAAGTTTTAGCCAAATTAGCTACTTTTATGAATAATTGGGGATGAACTGAATAAGGGGCATGGAGGGCAAGACCAAAATCAATCAAATTTGTAGTGTGTAATTTTGACAAGTATTCATTTAATCCTGCTATTGTTTGACTTATTAATTCAGATTTAAAGCCAATTATTTCCTTGTAAATCCTACATCGCAGATTAGAATCTAATAAAATTTGAGGAGATAAGCCTCTGGTAGTAATATCTACTACTGTAGTAGTGCCACTTGTGATTAATTGTTTAATACTTGACTTTAAAGAATCTATGTAATTCTTTTCGTTCCAGGTTTTTTTAACCTCAATTATATCACGAATCCATCGAACAAACGAACCTTTGTATGAAATCTTATCCTTTAGGTTAGTTAATTCAAGATGGGTATGTGTATTCACAAATCCAGGCAGTAGGCATACATTTTTTAATTCCACCATATTTTTATCTATGCATGGAATTTTTGAGGCTTCATCACATTGAACAATTATTCCATTTTTAACATAAATCAACCCATTTTTAATCGGTGGAATTATCATAGGTAATATATAATCTGCTTTAAGGATTAATTCGCAAGTCATTATATTCTAATATTTTTATAAACATCTCTCCTCTTTTCTTTATTTAAATGAAGCCGTTAAACCAAAAAATAACGGCCCCCCTACCTCTATCTTTTTGTTATTATCTGTAATATATCGCATTACAAAATCAGGGATAAAAAGATTAATATCACTAGGTCGTTTAGCCATTTTGTATCGTTCATCAATGATATTCATCCCGTTGGTAATTATCCTATTTTTAATCGCCTCTTCTAATCTGGCTACAAACCCATAGACAATATTATTTAAATAGATTAAATGGGTATTAATCCCTTTTTCCTTAGCCAATTTAGCTAAATCAGTAAATTTACCCTTTCCCAAATTCTTTGGCAACCCAATGATATTACCGTCATAAACGTAAATTTCATTAAGAGCGGCAAAGGAAAGCATTGGTTTTGCTGTATCCCAATTATATATCCACACCTTCATCTTCTCATCTTCATAGACTAAAATTTCTATTGGTCCAATATCATCTTTATGTGCCAGGGCGGTTTCAATTAAGGATTGGGCTAAATTTTTCCACTCCGTAGTAGCCGTGAATTTCTCTAATATCAATTCTTTGGCTATATCTTCATCGGTTAATTCTGTCTTAGCAAACACCTGACCATAGACTAATGTCCTGATATCCGATGCTTTTTCTGTCAACATAGCCAATCTTTCTACCCCAAAACCTAAGTTAAATACAGGGTATCTAATATCATAATTAGCTAAGGCAACCGGGGAGTAAAATCCAATATTAGCAACTTCAATCCTTGCCCCTCCTATCTGCGAATAAACCTCATATTCTGTTTCCGGCGTATAATATTTGCTGGTTACCTTCTTTTTAACAAATTCTACATGGCTGAAGTCAAGGGCAGTCATTACCTTTTTAGTAAATTCCATACCATCTTCTAAGGTAATTTCATCATTCATAATGACTACAGAGGCAGAGGTGCTTTCGTATAAATGATATGGGTCAAGCCGTTGTTCCCGCCTGAATCGTGAGCCAATAGAAAAAAGTTTTACCGGAATTCTATCTTGCACCTTACTTAAATAATTAAACCAGGCCGCCGTCATATGTGAGCGTAAAGTAAGTTTAGTAGGAATCGGTTTCAACTCCTTGAATTCCGGAAATACCCTCTCAATAATCAAGGTAGCCTCCTCTTCCTTAATCTCAAGGCATTTGACTAATTCCTCAATAAAATCATCACCTTCTATGCTCCCTTTTTTAAAAGCCCGCAGAACCTCCTCTAAAATTTCCTGTTTTTTGAATCCCGGAACAATCTTCTTGATTTCCTCAATCTTAGCCTTACTCACACCAATATCAGGTCTTGGTAATCCGGCTAAGTAAAATATCCTGTCTAAAATTATAGGTGCCTCTGGTCCATATTGACGATAGACCTCGCCTTCCTCGATTATGGCTGGATTTATTATTTCATCCAGGCCAAGTTTTAAAAATACCTCGCGGAATTTTAAATTAAGGGCAATGACTGGATGTTCTTTCCCTCGCACCTTTTCTTCAAAAAACATCGCTCGCCCACTCATCGTAACCGACTTTGAACTCTCTATCCATATCCCTTCAAAATCCCTTTTAGCCTTTTCTTTGATTTCCTTTATATTATATTCCATCTTATCTATCAATATATCATTTATTCACCCCTTTGTCAATAAAAAATCTTATAGAGGCATTCGGGAAATAGCATTTTTGGAAAAGTTTAACCACAAAAACACAAAGGCATTAAATTTCACTAAAATTTCCTTTTGTGAAATTTTGTGTTTTGGTGATTTTGTGGCATATCTTTTCTTGCCACTTTGGTAATCTTAAAAGTTGGGGAATTTCTAAAGAAAGGTCTTGACATTTAAGGCTAAAAGTGTTATATTTTAGATGGAGGTTTTCTATTCATGCAACAATCCTGGGATGTAGATGGATATTTTAAGCTCGAGGTTAGAGGTTATGATATTTTCTTGACCGTTCATCCTCCACTTGGTAAAGGAAAGAGCATAGAATTAGACCATGTTTTATCTGCTATTAATCAATGGAATGATGCAAGTGTAGATATTCACCTTATAAGTCAGGTAGTGAGCGATGCCAATGGAACTGATGTCAAAATTGGAGAGCTCGAAACACAACCTAAAGTCAATCGGGTCCTAGCAGAAATTACCAATGATGAAAGCAAGGCTTACCTGACTATTAATCAACCTGTGGATATTCATGAAATAGAACAAGAATTAAGACGAAAGGATATTTTTCATGGAGTCAATCACGAATTGATTAATTATTTGCTTGAGCATCAGGAATTTGGTAAACCAACACTAATTGCCCAGTCAACTCCACCTATTCCTGGTGAGGATGCCAGATTAGAATACCATTTTAATAAAGTCAAGGAAATTCACCTTAAAGAAAAAGAAGATGGAAGGGTAGATTTCAAAGAATTAGGTTTAATAACTGTGGTTAGTGTAGGACAGGTATTGGTAACTAAAACACCGGCTACTATTGGCATCCCGGGGATGACGGTTACCGGAAAGGAAATTTATACTAAAAATGGACAGGATATACATTTACCGGTTGGCAAAAATACAGCTGTTTCTGAAGATGGACTCAAACTTTTAGCCGGGATTGATGGTCAGGTAGTTTTTCACGAGAATAAAATAAATATAGAAACTGTTTTTACTGTCCGGGGTGATGTGGATTATTCAGTAGGAAATATTGATTTCCCTGGCTCAATTACTATTGCCGGCAGTATTTTAGATGGTTTTCGGGTTAAATCAGGAGGAAATATCGAAGTAGGCGGTTGTATCGAAAAATCTTATGTCTATGCTGAAGGTAATATCATTGTTGGTGGCGGCATTATTGGGAAGGATGAAGGCAGGGTTTGTGCCAAAAAAAATATCTATGCTAATTTTGTAGAACATGGGATTTTGGAAGCCGGGGAGGATGTAATTATTAATGAATCTATCCGACATTCTACGGTAGATGCCAAGAAAAGGATTATTGTCCAGGGTAAAATAGGGGTTATTTTGGGTGGTAGGCTGCGGGCTGGTGAAGAAATAAATGCTAAGGTGATTGGTTCTGTTGCCGGAACACCAACTATTGTAGAAACAGGGTCGTTACCTTTGCTTCGCGAAGAACTCCAAAAATTAAAAGATGAATTGGTAGAGGATGAAGAAAAGATTAAAGGGGTAGAACAAGGAATAAAATATTTACTTGATTTAAAAGAAAAATTGGGGAATAAATTCCCTGAGGATAAAGAAAAACTCCTTCTCCAACATATTCAAGCCAAAAATACATTAAAAGAAAAATTATACACGATGACTATGGCACTACCCCTATTAGAGACAGAGATACATCAGGCAAAAGAAGGTAAAATCTGCGCCTACCGGGTTGTTTATCCAGAGGTAAAAATTTCCATCAGATCGGTCAGTATGCTCTTAGAAAGTGAGTATAGATTTGTAACATTTACGGCTTTAGCCCAGACAATCAAGATTGATCATTATGAAGAACCCAAAGGCATACGAATAGTTAAAGAAGAACTTCCCAAAGGAAGACTTATTTTTACCCCAAAAGAGAAACCTTCTATTTCTAAAATACCGCCAGTTGCTCCCATAAAACAAAAAACTGAGGAACTAACCGAAGAATCAAAAAACCAGCAAATCGAAGAATTAGAAAGTCAAAGAACTAAGGTTAAAATTAGACTTATTTCTGATACAGTTACCGGCACCAAATTAGAAAGGTTAAAATCAGGGGATAAGGTTTATGCCAAATTTTTAGATAAAAATGAATTAAAGGCGGTTCGGGATTTGGTCGAACTTAAATCTGGTGGCATTATCGAAGCCACCATCGAAGAATTATCACCATTAGATTCCTCAAGGTTTAAAATAGTGGTACGCATGGGAAAAGGCGTCATAGGTGAAACAGTTGTGGCTAATAAATCAAAGGTAAAGGTGCCTAAGAAAAAATTACGGATATTTAAATCCGGTAAGCGGTAAGCAAATAATCGAGTAAGGAAAAATAATCGGTTATCGGTAAGCGTTCAGGTGTAAGCAAGGAGAAATGGGGAAATGGAGAGAAAGGGGAGGGTTAGGACACTCAGGCAGTAGAAAGCTTCCTGAGTTTGTCAATGACATTTCCAGGTAGATAATTCTCTTGCTAAAACAAGAAGATTTTCTCCTTTTCTCCAACATTCTCCATTTCCCCTTTGTTACACCCTGAACGGTTACGGTTATCGGTGATTCGGTAAGCATTGTTCATCTAACCCCAAAAGTTCGCTTTTCCGCCGTTATTCCAGGTTAGCAGTAGTAATTGAGCAAAAGATAAAGGAGAAGAGATGTGGCAAAGGAGTTAATAACAACTAAGAATCAACTAAGAACCATAGAAGGCTACAATGAAATCTTAAGGGATATTCGGAGTCTGCTTGAAAAAGCTACATGGCAAGCTTACAAGGTAGTTGATAATCTGCGGGTTCAGACATATTGGCAAGTAGGAGAACGGATTGCAAGAGGGGAGTTGGAACATAAAGAAAGAGCTGATTACGGAGAAAAAATTATTGAAAGATTATCCACTGACTTAGGATTTCAGAAGAGGGACATCTATCGGATGGTGCAGTTTTATAAAACCTATCCAATTGTGACATCGCTGATGTCACAATTAAGTTGGACTCACTATACCGTTTTAATTACCATTGGTGACGACCAAGAGCGTCGGTTTTACGAGTTTCAAACTATTCAAAGCAATTGGAGTGTTCGACAATTAAAGAAACAGATTAAAGGGAATCTTTATCAACGAACCCTAAAAGAGAAAGAAATTACTACAACCATTTCTTTCCCCTTGGCACCTATCCTCCCTGAGCAAGTCTTTAAAGAAACCTATAATTTTGACTTCCTCCAGCTTAAGAATGGCCATAGCGAGAAGCAATTAGAAGAAGGGTTGTTGATTAATGTAGAAAGGTTGCTTCTGGAATTTGGTTTTGACTTTTCTCTGGCAGGTCGCCAGCGTAAGATTATAATTGACCATGAGTCTCATACCATTGACCTTGAGTTTTATCATCGAGGGATTCCCTGTATTATTTTAGTGGACTTAAAGATTGGCAGATTCAAAAGTGAATATGTTGGGCAGATGAACAAATACCTCAACTACTACCGAGAAAATAAAATGTATCCCTTTGAAAAATCACCAGTAGGCTTGATTGTCTGTGAGTATAAAGGTAAGGAAGAGGCACACTATGCCCTGGGGGATTTGGAGAATAAGATATTTGTGGCAGAATATAAGGCTAAATTGCTAAGTGAGGAGGAAATTGGAAAGGGAGTAAAGAAGATAAGAAATGCAGGATTAAAGGAGTATATAGCACCTATTAGCCAAAAGTTCTCATCCGAAGTTTCCCGCACAAAGGAATTGGAAGCCTCAACTTGTTGAGGCTTCTCTCCCCGAACAAGTCCGGGCATCCAGTGAGAACTTTTGACTAATAACCGCTATAAGTAACAGGAGAGATAAAATAAAACTGGGGCAAAAAATAAGGAGGATAAAGTAAAATGGATCAAATAGAAGAGAAAAAGAAAGAAATAAAGAAACTTTGGGAGGAAGGTAAAGATTCTCTTAACCGTGGGCTTATGTTGCCTAATGGAGTGGATATCTACATCGAGAAGATAGAAGAGGCAAAGAAAAAGTATATAGCTATTGTATCTCAAAATGACTATGAAAATTTTCTTAAATTTCATAAGGTAGGTGAGTATATAGAAACAGCACAATTCTTAATAGGGGTTTGCAAGACAATACTGGCAAAATCTAACGAGGATTTGGAAAAGGCTAAGGAAGAACTGCAAAAAGTGATTAGTGATTATCCTGAATGTAAACAACTTGTTGAGTTTGCAAAGGAGATTATTGAGGATATTGATTCTTATTTGTCTTTGCCAGATTTAGATAAAAGTTTCTTTAACTACAAGAAATTTCTTGAAACACTTATAGTTAATGTCAAAAGGATGGGTTGTGAGATAAAGGTGCTTTATCCAGAGTGGATGAATGAAGTTGTAAGCAAAATATAGGTATAGGCTAGAATCTGGATCTAATTCCCACTTAACTAAGGAGAAACAAATGAAAGCCTATCTAATTGGAAATGGAGCTTCTATCCCTTATGGCGCCCCTGCGGGAAAAGACATTTTTAAACAAGCACTAAAATTATGTTATGAAGGATGGACGCATAATCCTAATAAAGATAAAAGCTATAGTTCTGATAGTAGGTTTTACTTGAAACAGAATGTATTTGAATTGCTTAGTACAATGGATGATTTAAGAGGACAACTTGCATTAGGAGAGAGATATAGTTTACATGCGGGAAAATACTCAATGAAAATGAGAAGATTACTAAATCCAAACATTTCTGATGACGAAAAATTAAATAAATACGGAGAGATTGAGTCGTATCTTGGGGAATATAGGATTTGGGAGCTGTTTCCTGAAATTGTAAAATATTACAACGACGATAAGCTCCATGGGTATGGAACTATTCAGCAGAAGAAAGGAAACCTTATAGAATATGCAGGAAATTTTTTCGACAAAATGGCAGATTTTAGTTTAAAAGTTATTTACCTTTCGATAAAAGATTATGTTCGCAAGCCAAATTATTATGATAAATTTGTAGACCTAATAAACAGTTCGCTGGAAGATACTATTATTATTAATCTGAATTACGATACCTTACTTGAGACTGCTATTAAGAACAATTTTCAAGGTAATTTTGAGTATGGGTTTGGAGAAGTTAAATATTTTCCTTCAGAATCCCATGCCAATTTAAAACAAAAGATAAAGCTATATAAACCCCATGGTTCGTTTGATATGTTATACTGTGAAGAATGTAAAACATTGACTATCTCTAATGATGTTCCTTTAGAATACTCTAAAGGTTCTCATCCTGATGATAGACGAGAATGTAAAAATCCAGATCATGAAAATTCGAGGAACTTGGATAACTTTTTCATTCCGTATACTTATACCGATATCTCCCCTTCTTTAAGATACAAAGAAATTTTGGAGGCTATTATTGAAGATATGGAAAGTGAACTAAAAGAAATTAATGAGATAACTACCATAGGATATTCATTCTCTGAATATAATGGAGATTTGATTGATAAGCACTTGAAATTCATCTTTGAAGGAAAAAATATCAAAGTAGTTGGCAAGGATCAAAATGAAAATAATGAAATTTGCAAGAGATTAGCACAATTGGGGTTAAAAGCAGAAGATTCGGAATTTGACGGATTTGATGATTTTGTAAAGCAGAAGTTATAAGGAAGTTCAGAGGATAAAATCGTATAAGGATAGAAAATATCAGGATTGTGGAGATAATTAAGGATGAAGATAAAAAGATATTTATAACCTCATATCTTGGTTTGGAAGTCAGAATAAAACCTAACTTCATAAAATGGAGGTGTCTAACATGAGATTAAAATGGTTAGCAATTACAGGACTGATGATAGCTGGGCTTCTATGTGAATCCATGGCTGAAGATTTAAACCTTAAACTTAAATGGCAATATGAAACAGGCAATGATGTAGACTCCTCTCCTGCGGTATGTGATATAGATAATGATGGTAGGTATGAGGTATTATTCGGATCTTATGATTCTTACCTTTACTGCCTTTCATCCACAGGTGAACTTAAATGGCGGTATAAAACAAACAATTGGATAGGCTCCTCCCCTGCGGTATGTGATATAGATAGTGATGGTAGGTATGAGGTATTATTCGGCTCTAATGATTCTTACCTTTACTGCCTTTCATCCACAGGTGAACTTAAATGGCGGTATAAAACAGGCAATTATGTAAGGTCCTGCCCTGCGGTTTGTGATATGGATAGTGATGGCAGGTATGAGGTATTAGTTGGCTCATGGGATTATTACCTTTACTGCCTTTCATCCACAGGTGAACTTAAATGGCGGTATAAAACAGGCGGTAGTGTATACTCCTCCCCTGCGGTCTGTGATATAGATAGTGATGGCAGGTATGAGGTATTAGTCAGTTCATGGGATAGTTACCTTTACTGCCTTTCATCCACAGGTGAACTTAAATGGCGGTATAAAACAGGCCTTAGTCTATTTCTATTCTCCTTCTCCTCCCCTGCGGTCTGTGATATAGATAGTAATAGCAAGTATGAGGTATTAGTCGGCTCAAGGGATTGTTACCTTTACTGCCTTTCATCCAGAGGTGAACTTAAATGGCGGTATAAAACAGGCCGTGGTGTATTCTCCTCCCCTGCGGTATGTGATATAGATAGTGATGGCAGGTATGAGGTATTAGTCGGCTCAAGTGATTGTTACCTTTACTGCCTTTCATCCACAGGTGAACTTAAATGGCGGTATAAAACAGGCGATGTTGTATCCTCCTCCCCTGCGGTATGTGATATAGATAGTGATGGTAGGTATGAGGTATTAGTCGGCTCAAGGGATAATTACCTTTACTGCCTTGAAGGTAAAGGTGCAGGTGAAGTTGCCTGGGCTTGCTTTAGAGGTAATCCGCAACATACAGGTTATTATGAAGATGCTAAAAGATATGCAAAAGAAATAACCAAGAAGGCAATAGAAGATGCTAAAAGATATGCAAAAGAAATGACCGAGAAGGCAATAGCTTTTGCAAAACCTAAGTATCCACCGATGCTATCTATATCTGCTGTATTTATTGATACAAATAACAATAACCGTCTAGATGCAGAGGAAAAAGGATTGATAAAGATAGTGATAACAAATACAGGTAAGGGTGAAGGGAAGAATCTAAAACTTATTTTAAAGCCTTTAACAGATGCAGCAGGTTTGCAATTTGAAAAAGAAATGATAATCAAAGGAATAGCAGTAAATGGTGAAAAGACAATTGAGATACCGATTACTGCCGAAGAGTTAATTACTGCAAAGCAAATAAAATTAAGGATAGAGTTATTTGAGCCATTCTATCAAGCAGATGCAGACCCGATTGTTTTAAGTTTTTATACCAAAGAGTTGATACCACCTGAATTGATAGTCCATGACTTTGGTATAGATGATGATAGGCAAGGTGAAAGTCTTGGCAACGACAACGGTAAGATAGAATTAGGTGAGTTGATAGAGGTAGATGTTGTAGTGCAGAACAAAGGGGAAGGACTGGCAGAAAATGTAGTAATTGAACCACAGATTAAGACAGAGGGGGTAGTTTATCAATCAGAGAAGAAAAACTTTAACTTAGGGAATTTAGCTGCACAAGAATGGAAAAAGATTAGCTTTGCTATATTTGTAGGAAAACGAATATCAGCAGATAAGATAAATATCTCTTTGAACATAAAAGAAAGCCGGGATAGATTTTCTAAATATGCGTCATTAGCTTTACCGTTGAATATAGCCATAAAAGGACCTGAGGAGGTAGTAGTAAAACCGATAGAAGATAAAGTATCCAGGCCGGTAGCACCATCTCCACCAGAATTGACAGTTGATGTAGATGTAAAGATTCCCGAAGGCAGTGTAATGCATCCTGATGCCATAGGGGTGGTGATTGGTGTTAAGGATTATGAGGATAAGAGTATTCCTGATGTTGAGTATGCATTACGGGATGCCTCAATATTCAAAGAGTATCTTATAAAGACATTTGGGCTAAGGGAAGGGAACATCATCTTTTTGGATAATCCAACTAAGGCAAAGTTTGAAGAGGTCTTTGGGACTGAAAAGAATTATAAAGGGAAATTACATAACTGGACAAAGGCGGGTAAATCTGATATTTTTATCTATTATTCAGGACATGGTGTACCAGATGTAGAAGAGAACAAGACTTACTTTCTACCCAAAGATGCAACCTTAGAGTATGCAAAACTATACGGTTATCCGCTGGATTTATTCTTTAATAACTTAGGCAAGATTCCTGCAAAGAGCAAGACAGTAATATTAGATGCCTGCTTTTCTGGTACAAGCTACAAAGGACAACTTATAAAAAAGACCTCGGCTATTGCTATTGTCCCCAACAGCCCAGAATTAAAAGAAGGGATAACTATAATCACTGCTTCCCAGAGATTACAGTTGGCACACTGGTATGAAGAAAAGCGACATGGGGTATTTACCTATTTTCTGCTTAAAGGTATAAGCGGAGCGGCAGATAAAAATAAGGATAAAAAGATTACCCTAAGTGAGATAAGGGAATATTTAGAAAGAGATTTAGGTTATTTTGTAAGACGCCAATTTGGTCGAGAGCAGACGCCAGAATTTAGTGGGGATTTGGATAATGTATTGGTAAGGTTGAGGTAAGCGGGGAGCGGAGAGCGGAAAGCGGGGAGTGTGAAGCGTATGAGCGAAATACGCTCCACACTCCACGCTCCACGAACAAAGACGGAGATGATGTAAATATATAGGTCTATCTGTTTAGTAAGTATTTTTCTATTAATGTGCTTATTCATTAGTTGTACTACTGTTCCAAAGAAGAAACTCCCAAAAACTCAGGCTGATGAACTATTCAGGGAGTTGGAAAAGGAAGAACAACAAGAGGAATCTTCTATGCATAAATCTATGAAAGATGTGGAGAAGGAATTGCTTCCTATGAAAGAAACCCTCAATAAATTGAGGACTCCGGAGTACCAGAAATTGAAGACTGAGGGAATTTCTCCAGAAAAGGAGTCCCAGATTTATCTGGGGAGCAATGTATTTGAAGAGGTTGGGGTGGGTATAGCCTCAAAACACGAAAGACCAATTGATGCAGAGAAAAGAGCTGAAGAAGATGCCCTGAATAAGGCAATGAAAAAAGCAAGGGTGGATGTGTACTATGGATTTAGTGATACCCTGTCCCAGTATGGTAACTCTTCAAATCAGTTTGTTGCCCGGTACCTCTATACATGGTCAAGTGGCATTGTTACCTATGAATCGGTTGAGAAGAAATTTACCACTGAGGCAGAGGGAATTACTCGATGTGAACTTAAAATCAAAGGGAAAATTCATTATCAAGGTAAGCCAGACCCAGGCTATGAAATTCGGATTGATATGCCAGATAGACAATTAGGGCTTGATAAAACAATCTATCATCCAGGTGAAAAGATTAAACTTAGTTTTCTGGTAACTAAGGATTCTTATATCAATGTCTTTAATATCGATGAAGATGGGAATGTATGCCTTCTGTATCCAAATAAATTTGTAAAGTCGAATTTTATTAAGGCAGGAGAGATGTTTGAATTTCCAGGGGAGGCAGAAATAGATTTAAAGGTAGTTTTGCCTGAAGGAGACAGCACCTCTGAGAGCCGAAAAGAGACAATGGAATTGATTCATATCATTGCTACAAAAAATGCCCTGCTGTTTACGCCTGAGGAGAGCGTGGAGATAGGTGTAAATGAATACTTTTTCAACATTGGAAAATCAAAGGATGTAATTCGTAGGCTGGCAAAACTCAAGCGTGATGAATGGACGATGATGGTTATTCCTTATGGTATCAGGTCGGAAGAGTAGAGAGGAGGTGGTAGAAAAAGATAAATTATGCTATGGACTTTCAACGGAGTTAATTCTTTAGAATTTCATTAATGAAAGGTTAAAACCTTAACTCCAAATTTTCAAAAGGAGGTTTTTAAAATGAGTGTGCCGAGCAAGTTTATTAGTTCTTATCAGTGAAAGTCTGGTCTGAGTAAAGGTTAGCAACCATCTCAGCACCAAATCCCACGCATAG
>SBAY01000260.1 GCA_005239945.1 Nitrospira sp. | reverse complement strand
TTTTCACCCTCTATCCCGAGTATCTCATCTATTTCAGTACTGTCTAATGTTTCTCTTTCTATTAAGGCATTTGCCAGGCGGTCAAGTTTATCTTTATTTTCTTTCAATAATTCCTCAGCGCGTTTATTACACGAGTCAATAATACTATGAATCTCTTTATCGATTTTAGAGGCAATTTCCTCACTGTAATTTTTCTCTCTCATAAAATCCCTGCCCCAAAATATCTCCTGGTCCCTTTTGCCATAGGCAATAGGACCCATACTATCACTCATACCGTATTCACAGACCATTTTATGAACGATATCTGTAATCCATTCAATATCCTTTTGAGCACCAGTGGTCATATCGTTGAATTCAATCAATTCAGCCCGCATACCGCCGAGGGCAATGACCATTTTATCTAATAATTCCGTGCGGGTATAAAGGTGTTTATCCTCAACCGGTAATTGTAGGGTATAACCTCCGGCAATGCCGCGTGGGATAATAGAGACCTTGTGAACCGGGTCAGTATTTGGCAGGAGTTTAGCTATTAAGGTATGTCCTGCCTCATGGTAGGCCTTAATCCTTTTTTCGCGTTCAGATGTAACCTTGCTTTTCTTTTCAGGTCCGGCAATAACCCGCTCTATAGCATCCTCAAATTCCTTCATCGTCACCCTTTTTTTCTTTCTTCTGGCGGCTAATAGAGCGGCTTCATTAACCAGATTAGCTAAATCAGAGCCAACAAACATAGAGGTTCTTTTGGCTATTAGTTTTATATCTATGCCCTTGAGCACCTTGATATTTTTCATGTGTACCTTAAGGATTGCCTCACGACCAAGTAAATCAGGGATATCCACGGTAATATGTCTATCGAATCTTCCTGGTCTGAGAAGGGCAGGGTCTAAGACATCCGGTCTATTTGTAGCGGCAATTAAGATTACCCCTTCTCCGGTATTAAATCCATCCATTTCAACCAATAATTGATTCAAGGTTTGCTCTCGTTCATCATGTCCTCCGCCAAATCCTGCCCCACGTTGTCTACCCACGGCATCAATCTCATCTATAAAGATGATACAGCCTTTACCTGTAGAAGCGACCTGTTTTTTAGCCTGGGCGAACAAATCACGCACCCTGGAGGCACCAACCCCAACAAACATCTCGACAAAATCCGAGCCGCTGATACTAAAAAAAGGGACCTGAGCCTCACCGGCTACTGCCTTGGCTAACAATGTTTTTCCTGCCCCAGGAAGACCTACTAAAAGCACACCCTTAGGAATTTTAGCCCCAAGTTTCTGGAATTTTTTCGGGTCCATTAAAAACTCGATTATCTCCTGCAATTCTTCTTTAGCCTCATCTACTCCGGCTACATCTTTAAAGGTGATAGGTGATTTCTCTTTATGACTGAATTTAGCCCGACTTTGCCCAAAGGTTACTATCCTGCCTATTCCACCCGGGCCTTTCATCTGACGATAGAATAAAAGCCATAAAAAGAAGAAAAAGATGAGCGGACTTCCCAGGTACCAGAGTAATGTCATCCACCATTTTGCCTCTGTTGGTCGATCACCTTCAAAAGCGACCTTATACTTGATTAAGAATTTAATTAAATCAGAGTCCTCATGAGGGATATAGGTAACAAAAACCTTGTCCCCCTTGCTCCCTTTAAGTATCCCTTTAATGTCCTGTTCAACAATCTTAACATTTTTAACCTTATTTTTCTGGACATACTCTAAAAATTCACTATAGGTAATTTTCTCCGGTTGAGGAGGAATAGGGGTTTGTAATATCTTAATCAAATAAGGCAAAACTAATATCAAAAAAATCAACCATAAAGTTAAATTTACACCTTTATTCACTTATAAATTCACCTTTCTTTCTTCAATAAGCAATACATTCTTCGTGGCCTCAGTAATCTTTACTCGTTCATCGATTCTATCAAATCCCATTATCCAGATTATCCCCTGACCATCTTCCAAAAGATAGACCGTATCCCGCACCTTTTTGGCCACCTTTAAATCCATGAGGAAATCCTTGATTTTTTTAGTCCCGGCCAGGCCATAAGGATGAAATTTATCCCCACACTTACGGTGGCGAATTACTATCGGCAATTTGAGTTTATCGTAGTCTAAATATGCCTTAGTGGGGGAAGAGAAAAAAGAAGGGAATGCCTCTTTTGAAAGTAGTCTGGTTTCTATTTGTCCCCGCTCTATTTCTGTAACACCAGGGACGATTAAATACCGTTTTTCCCCCTTTTCTCTTTCAGCGCTTTTACCCTGTTTTCCCCCAAACAAGTTCGGGCTTCCGTTTCCCTGACAAATCCATAATTGGCCGTATTCCCTCTTTACCTTAATATTTGAAGGCAGGTCTAAACTCCCTTGTGCAGGACCGTCTTTAATTAAATTCAAGATAGCCTCGATATGCTTAAAGGTAATCCCTTCTAAGTCTTCCTTGACCTCCGCGATAATTTGCCGTAAGATACGGGTTTGTATTGCTTGATGTAATTCGGAAAACCCCTTTAACTCCAGGCTACCATTTTCTAATATAACCTTATCCCTTGCCTGGCTTGATAGAAAATTCAGGTATTCGTTATCCACTTTCCACAAAAGAGAGAATTTAATTAATGCCTCTTTTATCTTTGGGTTATATTCCTCTAACCTGGGTAATAATTCCAATCGGATTTTATTTCGTAAATAGTCCTTTTCCAAATTAGATGAGTCGATTTTGAATGATAACTTATGTTCTTTAAGGTAATGCTCGATTTCTTGTTTGGTAATATTTATTAACGGTCGAATAATAGAAAGAGGTTTGCCTGGTAGTTGTGGAGCAATTTCTCGTAACACTTTAGCCATCTGAAGTGGTCTAACAATCGGTTGTCGGTTATCGGTAACCCGTAATTGGTAATCGGTGTCCAGATTACCTGATGACTGATTACCGATTACCTGATTACTATAATTACCTTGCACTTCATTTGAGTGAATAGTTACAATTTCTCTAACAGGCGGGATTCCCTCAAAACCTTCTGCCCCACAACCCCTGATTAACCACATCATAATTGTTTCGAGATTATCATCCAAATGATGAGCCAGGGCAATTTTAGTTGCCCCGAGATCTTTGGCCACTCGAATCAAGAATTCATATCTAACCTTGCGGGCTTTTTGTTCAAGGGAGAAATTTCTTGATTTCTCCTGAGCAACATCGATTTCTTCGATTGTTACCGGCAGATTTAGCGATTCGGCCAATTCCTGGACAAATATCGCCTCTTGTTTTGCCTCTTCTCGTAACAAATGGTTCAAATGAGCCAGGTGCAAGGTTAATTTATATTTTTGTTGAATGCTTGAGAGGATATGTGTTAGGGCAACCGAATCAGGTCCTCCAGAGATTCCAATTATTATCTTCTCCCCTTTTTCAAACATCGAATATTGGGTAATAGTCTTTTCTACTGTTTGTATCATTCCATTTGCTGGTTTTTAATGAACTGGTAGCGGTGCAGGGATTCGAACCCCGGACACACGGATTATGATTCCGTTGCTCTGACCAACTGAGCTACACCGCCAAAATTTGGTTGCGGGGGACAGATTCGAACTGCCGACCTTTGGGTTATGAGCCCAATGAGCTGCCACTGCTCCACCCCGCGATAAGAAAAACTATAGGTCTTACCTATAGCTTGCCCTGGTGCCGAGAGCCGGACTTGAACCGGCACGGAGATAAATCTCCACTGGATTTTAAGTCCAGTGCGTCTGCCAATTCCGCCATCCCGGCAACCATAATTATATTTTACAATAAACTAACGCATTTGTCAAGAAAAATCTTTATAATCAGAAATCCCCCAACTTTTAGTAGTGGTTTAAAGAAGTGAATTTTTTGAGGGGGAAAACCTTTTGAAAGTGGTTTAAAACCACACAGGTTTTCCCCCTCAAAAAATTCACTTCTTTAAACCACTACTAAAAGTTGGGGGATTTCTG
>SBAY01000166.1 GCA_005239945.1 Nitrospira sp. | reverse complement strand
CGATATGGACTGATAAACCCAATAGCATACTGACTCATTGACGAATGTGAATGCTTGAGATGAAGCCTGTCGGAAAGCCGTGTGCGGGAAAACCGCACGTACGGTTTGATGAGGGGAACAGATGAAACGAATGATAGTTCAGGGATTCTGCCTCTACTCTACTGGTTAAAGATACTGCGATAGAATAGATGGCTATAGTGCTTAAGTCAGTGCCATTCGGTGGTGTCCTAAAATTACTAACAATAGAGACTGGAATTTCGTAAATTTATTCAAATTCAATAGAATCACGAAAGTACGAAAACACGAAAAAATCTATATTCCTTTTCGTATTTTCTTAAATTTCGAGTTTTCGTGTTTATATTTTTTGGCAACTTAGGTTTTGAAGTCGACATTGCAATAATTCTAATTCCTTGTGTTTTCAAGGTATTTTAAGGCATTGGAAATCACGAAACTTTAGGAGAGTAAAAGGCTATTTTTAACGCAGAGAACCCAGAGATAACGCAGAGTTCGCAGAGATTAAGTATTTTGTTCCTTCTCTGCGTTCTCTGCGAGTTTGCCCTGAGACCTCTGCGTTAATATCTACACTAAATTGCTGTGACCATTTTAGACAATTTGAACTAATGCGTTTTTCTATAAGATTACTTTATCTCTAAACTCAAATCCAACGCCTTTGGTGAATGGGTCAAGGCACCTATGGAAATGATGTCCACTCCAGTTGCCGCGAGTTGATGGACATTTTCTAAATTAACCCCACCCGAAATTTCAATCAAGGTATCGTTTTTACCTGCCCTAATAATTTCAACCGCCTCTTTTATCATCTCCAGGCTCATGTTATCCAACATAATTATATCTACATCCAGATTGACTGCCTCTTTGACCTCATCCAAATTCGCAGTTTCTACCTCTACCTTTATTCCGGCAGGTAAACCTTGTCGAACCTGTCTGACGGCTTGACTTATTCCTCCTGCGACTTTAATATGGTTATCCTTAATCAATATTCCGTCATATAGTCCAAACCGATGATTCGTCCCACCACCCATTTTCACCGCATATTTTTCAAGCAGGCGCAAACCTGGGGTAGTTTTTCGGGTATCGTAGATTTTTGCCGGGTAAGGTTTTACCGCCTCTACAAATTTAGCTGTTATGCTCGCTATCCCGGATAGCCGCTGTAAAAAATTCAAGGCAATCCTTTCTGCAGATAAAATACCTTGGGCATCACCCACTATATCGGCAACAACTTCATCCTTTTTAACCCTTGTTCCATCACTTACCTTTTCTTCAAACTCGACCCCTTTGTTTATCTTTTTAAAAACCAGTTCAGCCACCTCTAAGCCGGCGATAATCCCTTCCTCCTGAGCAATAATTTGAGCCTCAATTATAAGTTTTGGGGGAAGGCATAGGGTGGTTGTTAAGTCTCCTTTGCCTATATCTTCACTGATAGCCATGTCGAGCAATGGTTCTAACTCTAATAAATTCATAGCCTTACCTCTTTGGCAATTTTTATTTCCATAAGACAACTTTTATTGCCAGCCTTAAATTACGGTTTTTAATCCCATTCACCAACACTGGAGTTTCATGAATTTTGGTGCGATACTCATTGAACCACAAAGTTCTCAAAGGAGACACAAAGTACACAAAAAACAAAAATTGTTTATCTTTGTGAACTTTGTGCTGATACTTCGTGAACTTTGTGGTTAAAATATTTTTTTTAGCAACTCAAGTCTTAACCTTAACATTCCAATAATTCCAATCACTTGTGTTTTTAAGGGATTTTAAACCGCTAAAGTTCACGAAATTAAAGTCTAATGAAAATAATATTTTAAATTCAGAAGTAATTTATCCCGTTTTGCGATTGTTTCCTCTAACCGCATTCTTTCTTTGGCAACAACCTCCTCCGGTGCCCTGGACATAAATTCTTCATTGGCTAATCTAACCTGAATTAATTTTAAATCCTTTTCTACCTTTGATAACTCCTGACTTAATCGCCTTTCTTCTTCCACTAAATCTACAATCCCTTCTAAAGGTAGATAAAATTCAACCCCTTTAATGACTATGGTAGCTGACCCTTCTGGTTTGGTTGCCTTTGGATTATAGAGGATTTCATTAATGTTAGTCAATAAGCTCAGGTAGCCTGCATTTTCCTTTAACATCCCTTCGCTTTTAATAATAAGGGCAGGAATTTTTTGTTTAGGAGGGATTCTCATTTCTGTTCGAATAGTGCGGATGGCAGTAACCACTTCCTGAATTGTTTCCATTATTTTTATTGACTCTAAATCTATTTCTTGCGGGTTTGAAATTGGCCAGGAGGTAACCATAACCGACTTCGTTTTGGAATCGGCGGGGTTATCCTCAACAAGTTGAGGCATCCGTTGAGTTCCCCGTTGAAGCCCCCGGGGTTCAAAAACAGGTAACATCTGCCAGATTTCTTCAGTGATAAACGGCATAAATGGATGCAGGAGTCTTAAAATCGAATCAAAGGTAGCGATTAATAAATCCTGGGTTAATCCCCTTCTTTCTCCGGCTAATTCTGGTTTTGCCAGTTCTAAATACCAATCGCAATATTCATGCCAGACAAAATCATAAAGTATTTGAGCAGATTCGTTAAAACGATATGAATCTATTCCTTCAGTTACCTCTTCAATGACCTGATTCAGACGGGTTAGAATCCATCTGTCGGCTAATGATAAATTCCTGTCTCCTTTATCCTGTCCCTCAGACAACCTCCTGATCCCCTTTTCTAAGGGGGAATAGCCGCCTGTTCCCTGCTCCCTGCTCCCTGCTCCTTGCTCCCTGCTCCCTGCATAATCCTCTAAATTCATTAAAATGAACCTGCTGGCATTCCATAATTTATTACAAAAATGTCGGTAGCCTTCTATTCTTTCTTCGGCCAGCAAAATATCTCTTCCCTGGACAGCCATAATGGCTAAGGTAAAGCGTAAGGCATCTGTCCCATATTTATCGATTACCTTCAATGGGTCGATGACATTCCCATGGGATTTGCTCATCTTTTGCCCTTCTGCATCACGAATCAGGGCATGGATATAAACCTGTTTAAAAGGCACATCGCCCATAAACTTCAAGCCCATCATTATCATTCGTGCCACCCAGAAGAAGATAATATCAAAGCCGGTAGAAAGCACTGATGTAGGATAAAAAACCGCCAGATCCTTTGTCTTTTCAGGAAAGCCCAATGTAGAAAATGGCCATAATGCCGACGAAAACCAGGTGTCAAGCACATCCGGGTCTTGAACTAATTCATCGTTTCCACACTGCGGACATTTAGTTGGGTCTTGCCTTTCCACTACTGTCGCCTGACATTTGGGACAATACCAGACCGGTATCTGATGCCCCCACCAAATCTGCCTGGAGATACACCAGTCTTTAATATTCTCCATCCATTCAAAATATGTCTTTTCCCAGTTCTTTGGGATAAATTCGAGTTTGCCGTCTTTTACCACCTCAATAGCCGGTTTAGCCAGCTCCTTCATTTTGACAAACCACTGCTGGGACAAATAAGGTTCAATAATGGTCTGACACCGATAGCAATGGCCAACAGCGTAGGAATAGTCCTCTCTTTTAACCAGCAGACCCTGAGATTTTAATTCCTCAACGAGTTTTTTCCGGCATTCATATCTATCTAACCCCTGGTAATGACCGGCATTTTCATTCATAGTTGCATCAGGATTGAGGATATTAATCTGTGGGAGTCCGTGCCTTTTACCAATCTCAAAATCATTTGGGTCATGGGCAGGGGTAACCTTGACCGCACCGGTCCCAAATTCCTTCTCTACAAAATTATCCCCAATTACCTTAAGTTTTCGATGTAATATCGGCAGGATAACCTCTTTGCCAATCAAATGGCTATATCGAATATCCTCTGGATTGACCGCCACGGCAGTATCCCCTAACATTGTTTCAGGTCGGGTCGTTGCTACCACCACAAATTGGTTTTCCCCTACCCCTTCATATTTAATATAATCCAGATGCCCGTTTATGGTTTTATATTCTACCTCAATATCGGCCAGTGCCGTGTGGCATCTTGGACACCAGTTGACAATGTAGTAATCGCGGTAGATAAACCCCTGTTTGTAAAGGGAGACAAATACCTCACGCACGGCTTTAGACAACCCCTCATCCATGGTAAAGCGAGTTCTTGACCAATCGCAGGATGCCCCTAATCTTTTTAACTGCTCAATAATCAAGCCACCATACTCCTTTTTCCATTCCCAGACTCGTTCAAGAAATTTTTCTCGACCTAAGTCCTGGCGGGTTAATCCTTGCTGTCGAAGCTGTTTTTCAACCACATTTTGTGTGGCAATACCGGCGTGGTCTGTCCCAGGCAGCCAGAGTGTATTATACCCTTGCATCCTCTTAAACCGGGTCAGGATGTCCTGTAAGGTATTATTCAAGGCATGACCTATATGGAGTGAGCCGGTAACATTCGGTGGCGGGATAACGATAGAAAAAGGGGGTTTAGAAGAATCGGCCTCCGCACGAAAATAGTTATTCTCTTCCCAGTATTTATACCATTTTTTTTCAACTAAATGTGGTTCATAAGCCTTTGGAATATCCATGTTAATTCTTTTCTCCCTTCAATGTGTCTTTTAAATGGTAGTATACAGAATTATTCAGGTAAAGTCAAGCACAAAATTGAGATAGCAGAAATTCCCCAACTTTTAGCAATAATTTAAAGAAGTGAATTTTTTGTTGAGGGGGAAAACCTTTTAAAAAAGGTTTTCCCCCTCAAACTCCCCTTTTCCAAAACTTTTTAACCACAAGAGTATAAAATTTTATTTACCCCATTTATAAGAAATGGGTAAATAAAATTTTAT
>SBAY01000104.1 GCA_005239945.1 Nitrospira sp. | reverse complement strand
TCAAACTTTTTAGTGGCTACATCTTCAGATAGAAATCAACGCAACTCTTTACTTAACAACATCTTAACCCAAAAATGCTGGCGGAACATCCGTTAAAGGACGAAAATTTATGTATTATGTATAATAGAAAACGCCGTGAGAAACTTGCTGATTTACTTTTCGACCTGGTAAAATTTATTCTTACTATTTGTATCGTTAGTAGTATTTTTACAGGTACTTTCAAATTCTCCTATTTTATAGGAGGAAGAGTAGGTGCTATTGTACTCTTAATATTTGCCTACTTTTAATCCCTAAAGACAAGGAGGATTAAATTACATGGATCCTATGGGAATCGCTGCTTTTGTTTTTTTAGTTTTTCTATTGTTGCTGGTGTTTTTCTTTTAGTATTTCATATCCAGGATAAACGCCAGGCTCGAAAATCTAAATCCATTTCTTCTGAATAGGATTTATATTTTTACCACTAAGACACAAAGACACTAAGATTTTTTCTGCTTCGTGTCTTCGTGGGTATATTTCCTTCCTTACCGGCAAACCCCCATCTTCTTTACTGCCGTGAAGTTGGCTGCCTTGAAGACATAGAGGTAAATCCCGCTGATAACCTTCTCATCTTCATCATTACAGCCATTCCAATAAGCCGCTGTGCTGTTAGTCACATAGCTTCCTGCTGTTTTCATGCCCAAATCCAATCTCCGCACCAATTCACCGGCGATATTGTAAACTCTTATTTCTACCGCAGAGTCCTGGGCTAATTCATACGGAATCCAAACACCTGTATTGAATGGATTTGGATAGCAGGACAATAACCTTGTGTCTCCAGATAATGGAATTGCTATCTTAACCCGCTCTGCCTGTATTTCAAATTTAAGCTCGGTAATCCGTGGGGCTGAGGTAAATTCCACCTTGTTTGTCTGTCGCATATCCTGCCATTTTGTCTCACCAACCCTTCTGAAGGAGAGCATAATGTCAGCCGGCACTTGCTGTATCGCTTTTGCCCACGAGATAGTCATTTTAGTATTGGGTTTATCGGTATAAACGGTCAGTTGCCAGATGCGTTGTTCACCGACATTCATTGTCGATTGATAATCCTGATTATACAGCCCGGCATCCTTTCCCCAATCGCTATGCCCAAAATAAGCGGCTACGGTTTGCCCCATGATAGGTGGTTCGCTGCTATCCAGGGCATCCTGTCCAGACTTTGCCTCCTGATGTGTTCCATTAGATGCCCCACCTACATCTACTTCGACTTTCTTGACATCCTTCTTAAGCCGTGTCCAATAGCCATACCCTGTTTGCAAAGCCACCTCACCAATATCAAACGGGTAGATTTTATAGCCACCAAGACTGGTTTTATACTGGTAGAGTTTGAATGGGTCAATATCATCTCCAAGATTGACGAATGGTTCAGCCTGCTGTGGTGTAATGGGTGTCGAGAAAAAGTTCCAGCCCGATGAGCCTTCCTCAAAACTTTTTGCTACAAAATCTACCCTTTGCACATCCAGCCGAAAATATCTCGACAACTCACCCTGATTGACATAGCTGTAAATTTCCGTTAGCTCCGGCTCATCGGTTTGCGGATTGAAATTTACCTACGTTGGGTCAAGCGTGATATTGTTTGATACATTATTATTGGCATCAAACTCTACCAGCCGCATAACCTGATATTGTCGGTTGGTTTTAGTCAACAATAATGACGGTTGCCGGCTTATTGTTACAGTCGCATACTTTTTGGCATTATCAACCACAAAGAACCAGTGATGTGATAATCTGCCGTCTGCCGGCCGAATATCGCGTTCGAACTCATTCTTCTGTCTATCTAAATAACTCAACCGCATCTGGAAAGCCATTGCCGGCACTGATGGTGCATCCTTCTCATCCGTTCCATCTGAGGCGCCATATTCTACTGCGGCAATATTATTTCCATCTAAGGCAGTGCCATCCGTCACGCTCAATCCAATAGACCAGGTCTGTTCAAAGGGTGCATCCTTGGTGCGGAATGTCCACACAAAGGCATTATCCAATGGATTGCCGGCTAAATCATGGACGCCGCGCTCGATAAATGTTTGTGTTCCAACGACTTTTTTCTCATCGGTTTTAATCTCAACCCGATAAAAGCCATAAGGTGTAAATGGCACAATCGGGACAAAAATAGCCTTGCGTAGAGCCGGGGAGTAAGAGACATAGCCAGCCACCTGTTTATTATTTTCCAACAGGTCTGTGACTAAAAAGGTGCGGTCGGTAAAATCCGTTGCCCGCATATCATCGGTGAAGAGCACACTCAACTCTCCCCGATAGATTCGCTCTGCCTCGCTGGCCTGATAATCAGGGATAGAGGTAATACTGTTCGGAATGAATTTTGTTTGTAATCGTTTTTAGCTTAACTTTATGCTATTTTAGCATAAAGTTGGGGAATTTCTGACCATAAGATTTAATACCACAAACCAATCTTTGACAGTTGTAGAGATTATTTTTCTCTTTCCTTCTCCCATTTTGCAATCTCCTTTAATACTCTACTAACTAGATCAATAGATTGAGGATTTACTTTTTCAATTAAGCCTATAATATTAAAAATAGATGTCTCTTCTTTACTAACAATCTCTCCTGTGATAGGAAAAGATAGAAGCTCTGTAATCTTCATTCCTAATGCAGAAGCAATTCTATTTAAGGCAGTAATTGTAACATTTACTTCTGCCCTCTCTATCCTACCAATATAAGTAGGGTGTAATTCAGATTTTTCAGCTAAATTTTCCTGAGATAACTTCTGTTCATTTCTTAATGTTCGTATTCTATCCCCTAACTTAATTAATAATTCATTCATTACTTAATCCTCCAGTTATTACCTTACTTGTTACATTTTACTCCAAATTAGTAAAATATGTAAGAGACCATAAGATATAAAAAATTAAAAATTTTTCTTGACAAATTAAAGCATATATGCTATCTTATATATAAGTCAAGATTCTTTTACCTGTTCAATAAAAAAGTTTAGTTGACAGGGACATTCAAAATTCTGGAACATTCGGTTATAGAGGGGGATAGCATTATCAATTGTTAAAACCTGAAAGGGATAGAAAATATCCCAAATTTATTAATCAGGAGAGAGGAGGTGGGGTTACAATGTTGTATCCAATAGTATCAACAGAAGATTTAACTTTCAACACTGAGACTGATGAATATGCATCAATGTTCTGTGCGTTGATGCCTTCAATGAAGACATTAGAAGAAGCTTAAAGAAAATATTGCTATCCCCTTTTTTGTAAATTATTAAAAAGATGCTTATCTAAGGAGGGTGAAATGTCATATTATATAAGTAAACATACATTGTATTTTAAAAGCAAAAATGAAAATGAGTACATTCTTTTGAATTCACTTTCAGGAGCAATAGATATTGTTGATAAAGAAGTAATAAATGTTCTTAAGAGTATTGAAAATAATATTATATTGAATAAAAAGGGGGAAAGTATAGTAGAAGTACTTTTAAGACGAGAGTATATTTTTCTTCAAAAGGAATATGAAGATAAACGCTTGAGGGAATTATATAAAAAGTGGCAAAGTGCTATGGTTTCTAAATCAGAGCACTTTTTCATATATCCAACATATCGATGTAATTTGAAATGTACTTATTGTTTTCAAGATAAGTCTCTTAGAAAATCAAAAGTAATGGATGATGATGTAATTGATAAGATGTTTGAGACAATAGAAATAATACATAAAGAAAGGAATGGGGAAGTTCCTCCTTCCATTACACTTTTTGGTGGAGAGCCATTAATAAATGTCACGAGACAATTTAAAGCAATTTCTCAAATTTTAGAATGTTGTACAAAAAATCGTTATAAGGTAAGCATTATAACAAATGGAGTAGATATTGTTCATTATCTTGATTTACTTTCAAATCATCCTATTGAGTATGTTCAAGTAACATTAGACGGAACTCGTGATGTTCATAATCAAAGAAGAATCTTTGCTAATGGAAAAGGTTCTTTTGACCAAATAGTTGATGGAATAGATGAAGCACTTAATCAAAATATGAAAATTGCACTTCGGGTAAATATAGATAGTCAAAATATTGATAATCTTCCTATGTTAGCAAATTTTATTTTTGAAAAAGGGTGGGATAAAAAGAAGTTTAGATGTTATATAGGTGCTGTTCGAGACTCTAATTGTATTGGACAAAGATATATAATTCCAGAACATGAAATAATAAAGAGAGTTCTTGAATTGTATACAAAATATGAACAAACTCGAATAGTTTCTTTACTAGAAAATAGATGGATAGGGAATATAGTTCACTTGATAAAACATCATAAACTTCATCCACCTCAAATTTCTTATTGTGGAGCAAATGTAGGAAGATATAGTTTAGATTTATATGGTGATGTCTATACATGTGCAGGAACAGCTGGAATCAAAAAGTGGTCGATTGGTAAATTCTATCCAAATTTTCAAATAGATACTAAACATCTTAATATGTGGCGAAATAGAAATATTTTTACTTTACCTAAATGTAAACATTGTAAAATGGCTTTATTATGTGGTGGAGGATGCACTTTTTTAGCACTTTCTAAAGGTGGTTCCTTTAATTCTACTACTGTGTGCCCAAATATAGAAGATGTATTGCAACTTGGATTCAATTATTACCTTCCAGAGTTAAAAAAGATGGTTCAATCAATCAAAGGTTAAAAAGGAAAAATAATATGTACGTAAGTAAATTTAATATAATACTTGATCCGTGCCAAGATGATAAAAAAGTACTTATTAATCCCCTTTCTGGAGCAATAGATATTATCGATGAATCTGTAGTAAATATCTTCCAACAGATAGATATGCATGATGGGAAAAATATCTCTACTAATGATTTGGTATCAAACTTATTCAAACGTGGATATATTTTTTCTAATGCAAATGAAGAAGAATATCTTCTTCAACATCTATATCAAAAATGGAAGGAGAAAATAATTGAAAAACCAAAAGATTTTTATATATTTCCTACTTATAGGTGTAATCTTAAATGTCCGTATTGTTTTCAGAATAAAGAGTTAAGACGGAAAGGAATTATCCATCCTGATATTTTAAATAAAATGTTTAAAGCAATAGAATTTATTTGTAAAGAGGATAATTGTAAGAGTCAACCAACTATTACTATATTTGGTGGTGAACCTTTAATTTTTAAAAAGCACCAGTTTGAAGTGATAAAACAAATTATGGAGAGATGTAAAAAACAACAATATAAGATTAGAATTATAACTAATGGGGTAGATTTATATTATTTTACTGAATTGCTTTCGAAATTTGAATTAGAATTTATTCAGATAACTGTAGATGGACCAAAAGAGATTCATGATAAACGTAGAGTTTTTGCTAGTGGAAAGGGTTCTTTTGAGCAAATCATGAAAGGAGTTGACGAATCTATTAAGAAAAATATAAAATTGATTTTACGAATTAACTTAGATGAACACAATATTAATAGCCTTCCACAATTGGCAGATTTCATTATTAGAAAAGAATGGATTAACACAGGGAAATTTGATGCATATGCATCACCTGTAAGAGACATAGCATGCCAAGAATATAATCATCGTATTCCAGAACATCATATGTTAAAAAATGTATTTAGACTATATGAAGAATATGACCAAATGAAGGTAATATCTCTCCACGGATGGATAGGAATAGATAGTTTACATCATTTGTTAAAATACAAAAGGTTTGAATTTCCTCATTTTCAATTTTGTGGAGCAAATATTGGTAGACTTTGTCTTGATTTGAAAGGAGATATGTATAGTTGTTTAGATATTACAGGGGAAAAGAAATATTCAATAGGTAGTTTCTACCCCATTTTAGATATAAATTTTAATTATCTATATAAGTGGCGAAAGAGAGATATCTTCACTCTTCAAAAATGTAGAAAATGCAAATGGTCACTTTTCTGTGGAGGTGGTTGTACACTTTTAGCAATATCAAAGGAAAAGTCTCTGGCAAAATCTTACTGTCCTGAGGTAAAAGAGAATCTAATAGTAGGAATGAAATATTATTACCCAATGTTAAAGAAAATGTCAATAGAGAAGAGGCCAAATTTAAAGATTGACAAAAAAGATGAATATGGTATAATGATTTCAAAAGGATAGAATGAGACTTATGGAAAAATTTATTGGATTTCAGAAATCAGATAAGAAAAAATGTTTTATATTAGGAGGTAAAAAATCATTACCATTATTATTAGGTGTTATTCCATTTGGATTTGCTTATGGAGTATTTGCCCGAGAAGCAGGATTAAATATATTAGAGACTACTTTAATGTCTGTATTAGTTTTTGCAGGAACAAGTCAATTTATTGCTGTTAAGATGATTAGTAATAATACAGAATTAATAACTATTATTATAAGTACATTTTTAATTAACCTTAGACATTTATTGATGAGTATTTCTTTAGTACCCTACTTTAAAAGGTTAAATAGATACACACTATTTTTCTTTTCTTTCGGTCTTACCGATGAATCATATGCTTTAACAACTACTGAACTTAAGCGATCTTTAATAAATGAGTACTTTATGCTTGGTGCAAATTTAATAATTTATTTAACCTGGATTACAAGTTCTTTTGCAGGAGCTGTAATTGGCTCTAGAATTATTAATTTTAAAACACTTGGATTAGATTTTGCATTGCCTGCAACTTTTATAGGATTGTTAGCCCTTCAAATGGAAACAAAAACTTCTTTTATAGTGTTAGGCACATCATTAGTTTTTTCCTTGCTAATTTATTTAGTAATACCTGGAAAATGGTATATTATTATTGCGAGTCTATTAGCGGCAACAGGAGGTGTATTATGGGAGAAATGGATTCAAAAATAATAGTTCTTATTTTAGGAATGGCAGTTGTTACATTTTTACCTCGATTTTTACCAATGGCTTTAATGATGGAAAAAAATCTCCCGGAAATTATATTACAATGGTTAAGATTTTTCCCTATTGCAATATTAACAGCCTTGTTAGCACCTATTATATTTGTCCATAATGGAATGTTAAATTTAAGTCTGGAGAATAAATATTTAATAGCTATTATTCCTACTGCAATAGCTGCCTTTAAAACGCGTAATGTAATAAGCGCTATGATTATAGGAGTAGGAACAATTATTATCTTAAATAAATTCTTGTGAACTGGAAATTTGAATTTATCCTGAAAAGTCCAGTTCGGGGTCAGATTCCTATAAATTTGTCAAGAACTTTTTCGGAACAATAATAATAGGGAGGGAGGAGAGCGTTTAAAAAATGGGACTTATCCCTCAAAGGGCTAATTTTCTAAAAGGGAATATTGGGGTCAGACCCAATACTGTTCGGAATGAGTAGTTCTATTTGGGACATATCCTACATTTACCGATTCCTTGTTCCGTTAGGAACATAATATCGGTAGCAAATAACCATAGATAAACCAGAAGTTCCGTAGGAACGATATAATTTCAAACCGATTGAATTTTAAATATATCATGCCTACGGCATTTATGCTTGGGTAATATCTATTTCTACCGATATGTTGTCCCTACGGGACATGTAAAAATAAATTATAGGGGTTTTCCCGGAAATATGGGAATACATCCAATACTGTTTAGCATGATGAAAGCATTCCGAACAATATTGGGCTGAAGCCCAATACGGAAGGTTTCCCTTGCCCCTCCGCTCTATAACATCTATTAGCCAAAAGTTCTCATCCGAAGTTTCTCGCATAAAGGAATTGAAAGCCTCAACGAGTTTGAGGTTTCTCTCCCCGAACAAGTTCGGGCATCCGATGACGAGAAGAAGTTTTGACTAATAACTGCTCTAAAGAACGGAGTTATTATTATTCCCCTACTCCATTTCTTCTAAAGAGCGGAGTTTCTCTTCTGCTTTAAAGAACAGAGTTAACTCTACCTTTCCCTTATAACTCCGCCATTTATGGCGGAGGGACGCTTTATCACGGCCATCTATATCCCCAGAATTTAACAAGGTTACTGCACCCCCCATAATTCCACCCATTATTTGAGCAGGATGGACATAGGCAAGATAATTATATTTTATCTCCTCAAGCCAGTCTGAATACATAAAGGTGCATTGGTGTTCCTTGATGCTGGCAATCCCAGCTGGATTCCAATAGAGGGCATTAATATCATCGGCAACAGCCACAAACGACTCACCCATGGCATTAGCCCTGGCACCCTGTCCCAGTTTTAAAAATACCGCTCCCTTATTACCCGCTGAACCTGCCAATGTCTCCATACTGACAAACAACATCATGACTACAACTATTAGACTGATAAACCGTTTCATTTTACCTTTACCTCCTCTTTAATTATCAATTATCAATTAACAATTATCAATTATTAATTGTTAATTTCCCAATAATTGCCGGTATCTCATCAAAGAGCCTATCTTTTGGCAAACATCTATTTGCCAGAGTCATCCCTTCTCTACCGCATATTTCAATATCGTGTCCGGTATAAAGGATAACGATTGTTTTCGGTATTGTTTGTTTGATAATTTCGCATGCCTTTATCCCATCTAATTCCGGCATTTGAATATCCATCAGGATAAGCTGGGGCAGGAGATTTTTTACCAGTTCCACCGCCTCTTTGCCATTTCCTGCCTCACCGATTATAATTATTTCATCCATCCCCAGCAGATAATTCTTTAGTGTCTTTCTAAAAAATTCATGGTCATCGACAATAATTATTTTTAACATAGTACCGTAGTCCTTCCTCAAAGTAACACAAGCATCCTGCTTGTGCTTTCTCAATCTGGAAGATTGAGTTACTTTCGATAGTAACACAAGTATCCTGCTTGTGCTTTAGTGCTTTAGAGATACGATAACATATTTTAATAGGAAAAGTCAATCAGGTAAATACCGTATTTTTGTCAGGTAAATACCCTATAAGGGTTAAGGGTTAGGGGCAATAGTGTTCGGAATGCCAAATCATACTAAAATGCTTATAAAATATTGAATGTAGAATGTAGAATAATGAATGTAGAAGTAATACTAAATACTAATACTTCTACCATTCTACATTCAATATTCAATACCATATATTTGTAATTCTCCCTTAATAAAGAGGGTAGTGCATCATTCCATTTGAATTTGTGGGTGAGACGAAGAACACATCTCTAACTCCCCTTTTGAGAGGGATGTCGCCATAGGCAACGGGGTCTGTAATTCCCCCTTAATAAACTTATCCTTACCCACAAGTGGAATCTTTTTGGATAAAAGCAGAAAAGGGAGGAAAAGGAAGAGTCAAGGCTAAAGCCTATGTTTCCTTTGTTGTGCGTCCCTCCGCCATAAATGGCGGAGTTATTGGGAGAGGTAGAATTAACTTTGTTTTTTAGAGCAGGAGAGAAATAATAACTCCGCTCTTTAGAGCGGAGGAGCGAGGAAAACCGCCCCAATTGGGCTTTAGCCCTGAATAGAATTTAACAGGAAAAAAATGTGGGTAAGGATAAGTTAATAAAGGGGGTTAGGGGGTTGTCTCCACTTAAACTACTAAAATCAAATGGAATGATGCAGTAGGAGGGTGTTTCTCTTTTTCTGTTTAGCATAATTTGGCATTCCGAACACTATTGGGTTAGGGGGTAGAGATTAGAGGGCACAGAGTTCAAGGGGGCAAGGAGGCAAGAAAAAAGGGTTCGAGGGTTTAAGGGGTCAAGGGAAAGATTTAAGAAGGGTGCGTGTTTTTACATTTAAGATACGATGGGTGCGTGTAAAATTTGTGGGTAAAAATAATTGAATACCTGAACTTTTACAAATTTTGTAGTCATTCACAACTTGAAATTTGAAATTG
>SBAY01000234.1 GCA_005239945.1 Nitrospira sp. | reverse complement strand
AGGAGGTTACCATGAATCAGTTGATACCAGTAGAGAGGATAGAGAGTAAAATATTAGTGATAAGGGAACAAAAGGTGATGTTGGATAGAGACCTGGCAGAATTGTATGGAGTGGGAACAAAGGTTTTAAATCAGGCAGTTAGAAGAAATATCAAACGTTTCCCTGAAGATTTTATGTTTAAATTGACGAAGGAAGAGCGTGATGAACTGGTCACAATTTGTGACCGGTTGGAAAGACTGAAACATTCTTCAAGTTTTCCTTATGCCTTTACAGAACAAGGTGTGGCTATGCTCTCATCCGTGCTCAATAGCGAAAAGGCCATCCTGGTCAATATCCAGATTATGCGAACCTTTACCAAAATTAAAAAGATGTTAGCCTCACATGAAGAATTAAAAAAGAAGGTAGAAGATATGGAAGCAAGATATGAGACCCAATTCAAGATAGTCTTTGACGCCATAAAGGCTTTATTAGAACCTCCTGTCAAGAAAACAAAACCAATAGGATTTTTGAGGGAAAATGATGAATAAGGGTAAGTATTTAGCCATCAGGTATCAACGATTAGGTAAAAGAAGGTTGAGGTTAAAGTAGGGGGGATTATGATTATGAAAGAATCGCTATATTATGAAAAATTAGAGGATAACAAGGTTAAATGCCTCTTGTGTCCCAGGGAGTGTATTATTGGGATTGGAAAAACAGGGTTTTGTCGGGCAAGGCTTAATCAAGATGGCAAACTTTATTCTAAAATTTACGAACAATGCTCATCAGTAGCTATGGACCCCATTGAAAAAAAACCCCTTTACCATTTCTATCCCGGGACTTCAATCTTTTCCTTAGGCACGGTGGGCTGTAACCTCGGATGTGTCTTTTGCCAGAATTGGCATATCTCACAAAACCCTGATGCTCAAACCCGAAAAGTCAGCTCTCAAGAAGCGGTTAGCCTGGCAAAGGAAGAAAAATCCATAGGCATTGCCTATACCTATAATGAGCCATTTATCTGGTATGAATATGTTCTGGAAACGGCTAAGTTAGCTAAAGAACAGGGACTAACAAATGTCTTAGTCACCAACGGGTTAATTAACCCACAGCCCTTGTTGGAATTGCTCCCTTACATCGATGCCCTCAACATCGACATCAAATCCTTTGAGCAGTCATTTTATCGTAAATATTGCAAAGGAGAATTAACCCCTGTTTTAAATACGGCTAAATTATCTAAAGAAAAAGGCAAATTGGTGGAAATAACCAATTTGATTATCCCTACCTTAAATGATAACGAGCAAACAATAAAGGATTTAGTAGAGTGGATAGCTGATGAATTAGGAGATGATACGCCAACCCATTTTTCAAAATACTACCCTCAATACAAAATGAATCTCCCACCTACTGAGGTAACTACCCTCAGGAAGGCTTACGAGATTGCCCGGCTAAAACTAAAATATGTTTACCTGGGGAATATCTATGACATAGGAACAAACACAACTTATTGTCCTAATTGTAAGAAAGGTGTGATTGTCCGGCAAGGATACACCCTGTCAGAATATAAGGTCCAAAATGGTAAGTGCCAATATTGTCAGGAGGTGATTTATGGGATGGGGATGTAGGAAAAATTTTCAATTTTCAATTTTCAATTTTCAATTTTCAATTTTACTATTTGCTACCTACTGCTTACTGCTTACTGCCTTTATAGGTTGCGGGAAGCCTAAACAGTTTTTTTCGCAAACTCAGGTTTTAATGGGGACAATAGCGGAGATTAAGATTATAAGCGAAGACCCTATTTTAGCCGAGGAAACGATTAAACGGTGTTTTGAGAGGATTAAAGAAATAGACGATAAAATGTCGGTTCATAATCCAGAGAGTGAATTATCTCTTCTTAATCGTAGTGCTGGTAAAGGAATGAGAGTAAGCAAAGACCTTTTTTATGTTTTAGAAAAGTCATTGGCTTATGCTAAATTAAGTGACGGTGGTTTTGATGTAACCATTGGTCCCTTAACCGAATTATGGGGATTTAGTGAGGATAAAGGGATAGTTCCTTCCAGGGCTCAGATTGCCCAAAAGGCTGTTCTGGTCGATTATCAACAGGTTAGATTAAATCCTCGTAACCGCGAGGTTTTTTTACCTATCGAAGGGATGAAAATAGACTTAGGTGGTGTGGCTAAAGGTTATGCTGTAGAGGAGGCAATGGAAATCATTAAAGCGGCTGGTATAAAAGATGCCTTGGTGGATATTGGGCGAAATATCAAGGTTATTGGCAAAAATCCATATAATAAACCATGGATGATTGGTCTTGCCCATCCACGGAAAGTTGGTGAGATTTTGTCTGCCTTCCCATTAAAAGGGGGTATGTCTGTGGCTACATCAGGGGATTATGAACATTTCTTTATAGAAGATGGCCGAAGATACCATCATCTCCTTGACCCTAAAAGCGGCTACCCCACAAATTTATGTATTAGTGTAACCATAATTACCCCCTCGGCCATGATTGCCGATATACTCTCTACAGCGGTATTTGTCTTAGGTGAAGTAGCCGGAATGGAATTGCTCGAAAAATTAGATACCGTCGAAGGGGTAATTGTTACGGATGCAGGCATAAGGGTTTCTTCAGGACTTGTCCATGAAATGAAATTAGCCAGGTTTCCATAATGGTTAGGTAACATGGGTTAGGTGTTCAAGTTCATATTCTGCCCTTCGGGACACATCCCATCCCATATTTACTTGTAAAATCTGCAGTAAGATAAAAAATTACTGGATGTTTGTTATGATACACCTAAATGGTCGTATTTGTCAAGCAAAAATTTTAAAAAAATTAAAAAATATTGCTTTTTTGTTCTGTGATTTTATGTAACAGTTCAGCCACAAAGACACTAAGACACCAAGATTAAATAATAAATCTTTTGATTCCATCTTTGATAAGTGGCACATTAAATCTGATAAAGGTCTAAAACTCATATATCCCCTTTGTGTCTTTGTGCCTTAGTGGCTGAATAGTTACGAAAAATGTCTTGACATAATAGCTTAGTTATGTTACCATAAGAGGCAGAGGTGATGGCGATGCAGAGAAAGAAGATTGGTACTATTTTAGATGGAGATTTGTTGGAGAGGGTAAAACAAAGAGCATATCAGCAACAGATTACATTAAACCGTATTTTTGAAAAGGCACTATCAGCGTATCTTTTGCAAAAGACAGAAGAAATGCCTGTATTTTCTGCTGTAGAATCAAGTTTCGGGGTAATAAAACTACCTTTGGATGTTGTAAAAAAGATTGCTGAGGAGGATGTTTATGCTCTTGAATGAATTTAAAACTCAGGATATAGTCTTTATTGACGCCAATATATTTCTTTACCATTTTACCGGTGTATCTGAGGATTGTAAGGAATTCTTAAAGAGGTGTGAGTATAAAGAGTTATTTGGTGTAACTGCAGTCTCAGTCTTATCTGAGATATGTCATCACCTCATGATTGCTGAGGCGATAAAACTTGGTTTTATTTCCAAAAATAAGCCTGCTTGGGAACTTCAAAAGAGACCGGAGATAGTCAAGAAGCTTTCATTATATCCTGTCCAGATAACAAACATTATTGATTGGGGAATCAGGGTAATCTCTCCTCCATCTGATATACTTCTAAAAAGTCAAGTCTACCGAACCCAATTTGGTCTTTTGACCAACGACTCCTTTATTCCAGTTTATATGAAACTGGTCAATACCGATAAATTAGCTACATTAGACCAAGCATTTACTTCTATTCCTTGTCTTCGTGTATATTCTCCATCTGATATTGTCTTGTAAAAATGAGAATGGAAATTGGCATTTGTTGGATAGTTGATTGCAAAGGTCGAAAAATAGGGCAGAAACTACTTAATTTGTAAGGTTTCTTTAAACCTTGCAAGAAATTATTTTTTCTAAGAGTTTACCCGCTAAAGCGTGTTACTATAAACAATTGCGATTTAAAATGAGAATTGCTGATTGAGAAAAAATGAGTTGACACCAACTAAACTATTTGGTATAATTTATATGGTTTGAGGAGTGTGGAAATAATGGAAGGACTAAAAATAGCAAAATGCTACATTTCACCAGATATTCCTCCACTTCATATCCTATTTACAAAGGAAGATGGTGTAATAGTCAGTAGGTGTTTGGATTTTAGTATTTCAAGTCATGGTGAAAATATCAAAGAGGCAAAGGAGGCAATAGGAGAGGCAATAATAGACTACCTTGAACATGCTATAGAAAATAAGGCTATTGATGAATTGTTTGACCCTGATTTAGAAGTATATTGGAATCTATATCGGGAGTTAGAACTTAAACCAGAGGCAGAAAGTTTTAAGAGAAACTTAGAAAGGATTAAACAGGAAATTCAAAAGAAGGAATTAGTCTATGCCTAAGTCCAGGGAACTTCGTAAAGTAGTAACTATTCTTTCTAAATATGGCATAAAATTTACTTACTCAAAAAGAGGACGACATAGTGGGAAATTCTATTGTGGCAAGGCGTCATTCCCTGTAAAAACACATGGTAAAAAGACAGAACTCCTTCCCTATGCACTAAAAGGATTGATTAAAAAGTTTAATCTACCACAAGATGTATTTAATACATAAACTTCCACAATAAATAATGTGGTGGTCTACTTCCATTGTAACCGTTCCCCATTGCTATGAATTATTCAAAACTTCATAGTCAACAGTAATCTGAAGTCTTTGGTCTAAATTATGTCCAGAACACAAAAATTAGCAAAAATATCAGTATTAGTCGCTATGGCGACTACTTTACATACCCTGGAATCCGTCTGTGTGCCGCCTATTTTCCCAGGGGCAAGGATTGGATTGGCCAATAGCATTACCTTGATTGCTATCATCTTGTTTGGCACAAAGGCAGGGGTGGTCGTCGTTATTGGACGAGGTATTTTAACGACGATGTTAAGAGGCACAATCGTGGGTTTTATCCTGGGAACAAGTGGCGGGGTAGTGGCGGCAATAGCCATGGGACTGGTATATAAAACAGGCAGAAGATTATTCAGTCTCATCGGAATAAGTATCATCGGTGCCGTAGCGAATAGTTTGACCCAGATTATCGTGGCTTATTATGTCTTAATCAAACATCCTGGTTGTTTTTACCTTGTTCCTTTATTCCTTTTGTTTTCATTAATCACCGGCTTTTTCAATGGGGTAGTGGTTAGTTATCTGGATAAACACCTGAAATTCGTAAGGGAGCAGTGATTGATAGGAATGTAACAGAAATCTCTGCGTCCTCTGTGTCCTCTGCGGTGAAATATAATAATAAGGAGTGCAAATCTATGTTAGCTTTATTGATAGTTCTCTTTCAATGCTTGATTTTTTTAATCGCCTGTCCTTGTCTTGCTAAAAACATTATCGTCTTTTCACCTCATCCCGATGATGAAGTTCTGATGAGTGCAGGTATTATAAATTGTGCTGTGAACGATGGCGACCAGATTAAGGTTGTGATCTTTACGAATGGGGATATTGGAGGAAAACAGGCGGGTTATATTGCGATACAGGAATCGATTGACGGCTTATCTGTTTTAGGTTTAAACTCAAAGGATATTTATTTCTTGGGATATAGAGATGTGACTATTCGTACCTTATATAACCATTCTAACGAAAATGTTGTAATTCATTTACTTGATGAAAAAGAAAATTGGAATTATAGTTATGGACTACCTGACAAAAGTGATTACTATACAAGTAAATTTGGTGAGCCGGCACTGCTTAACGTAAAAAACCTTCGAATGGCTATCGAATCAATATTAAAAGATGACCTACCTGAAACTATCTATACTACCAGATTATATGATGCTCATTGTGACCATCGTGGGGTTAATAGATTTGTTGTTGAGGCAATAGTTAGTGTCAAAAGGCAAATTCCTTCCTATTCTCCGAGATTGTTTGAAGGTATTGTGCATTCATTAGATGGGGATGACAAATGGCCTATCAGGGATTTAGATGTCAATCAAGTTGTCCCATTTACAAAGCCAGTTACGCTTGGAGAGAAAACACCACTATCGTGGCCTGATGTTCATCATATACCTGTCCCCCCTCAGATGCTTAAAACCCCTCGCAATGACCCTACGGTAAATTTAAAGTATAAGGCAATTCATTGTCATCTATCAAAAGTAAGCGACTATCATTATTCATTTGTTAAATCTGATGAGGTGTTTTGGGACCGTAATTTTTCAAATATTGCCCTTTTAGCCACTGTAACTGTTTCATCGGAAAATATCTCTACTGCTAAATTAGCTGTTAGTGGGCAGATGGATGTTCCTTTCGATACCGAATACTATATGAGAGAATGGATAACTAACTCAGAAACAACGGGTGCCTGGATTAACCTAAGTTGGAATCAGAGCTATCTGGTGGATAAAATAGTGTTGTATGATAGAATCAATCTAAATGAATGGATAACGGGTGGCACGCTTTATTTTAGTGATGGGACATCGATGAAGGTTGGAGAGCTTTCAAACAATGGTGCAGGAACGGTTATTTCGTTTCCGCCTAAAAGAATTTCATGGGTCAAATTTGTAATAGACAAATACATCGGTTATAATAGCGGTTTAGCAGAATTTGAGGTTTATCCAGCCAATATTGCTAAATATGCAAGTCTTTCGGTCTCTTCAGAAAATGTCAAAACCGGGCAAACAAAGGATAAAGTAATCGATGGCTATATCGATGGGCTACCATTTCATCCAACATGGGTAACAATTGGTCAACTTTCAGGGGCATGGCTTAAATTAACCTGGAAAGAACACCATTTAGTCGATAAAGTAATTTTATATGATAGACCCAATCAAAAGGAAAGGATACTAAAAGGAACATTGAGTTTTAGCGATGGTAGTTCTATTCCCATAAGTGCCTTATCAAATAATGGGACGGGAAATACCTTTATCTTCAAACCACGCAATATTACCTGGTTAAAATTTACGGTAGATTCTGCAATTGGTAGTAATGTAGGGTTAGCTGAGATTGAGGCATTCGAGGCTATTCCATCAAAGTGATGGATAGTAAAATTACTCCTACCAATAAAATAATTTAAGGCAGAGCTGAGGTCAGCAACTCTATTGCTGGTTTTAACTGATTGCTGAGAGCTGATGGCTGAACGCTTACAAATAAAGGATAGTAATGTCAAAAATAAAATGAAAGAATTATGAAAGAAACCACAGAGGGCACGGAGGAAACCACAAAGGACACAAAGAAAAGAAGTGTTTTGCTATTAATTAATTAAAACCTTTGTGAACTTTGTGCCTACTCTGTAATACAAACTTGCAAGATCTCGTTTTTTTAACAAAGTTTTTTCACGCAGCCTTTGAGAGAAGCGGTATATCCACATACGAGGTATGTCCTCTGGGAGTGTTTCTACTCCCAGGGGAGAAGGTTTTAAATACATACCTTGGTGTGGCTAAAGCGATAAACTTCCTTTTCCAACCGTTAGGTTGGGGTTTGGTTGCGGCTCTGCTGCGCTGTGTTCTCTGTGGTTAGTTTCTGACAGAACCTAAAGGATTTAAAAGGAGGCTAAAGATGGCTTATAATAACACTGTATCGTGCAAAATCTTGCTCATTTCTTCGATACTGTATGGTTTGGCAATAACCCCACAAAAACCGTATTTTTCAGGAGAAGCCATTATCGGGTCAGTGGAATAGCCAGATGAGACAATCGCCTTCACCCCAGAGTCTATCTTCTTTAGCTTGTGGATTGCCTCTTTTCCTCCCATGCCTCCGGGTATGGTTATGTCCAGAATGAGGACATCGAATGGTCTTTTTGATTCTCGTGCCTTTTTGTATAATTCGACCGCCTCAGTTCCATCCCTGGCTATCTCTATCTCATAGCCAATATTTCTGATTAGTTCAGCAATAATCTTTAAGATATCCTCCTCATCATCCATCAAGAGTATTCTACCTTTCCCTCTTAATATTTTATCCATCTTCTCTTTTTTAGATACTATCTCGCCTTTTTGGGCAGGTAAGAAGATGGTAAGGCATGTTCCCTTTCCCAACTCAGACTCTACATCGATATAGCCGTTATGATTTCTGATAATGGAGAAGGCAATCGTAAGCCCAAGACCGCTTCCTTTTTGCTTGGTGGTAAAGTATGGGTCGAATATCTTGCCAAGGTGTTCTTTGGCTATGCCGACCCCCTCATCCTTGATGGAAATCTTCACATAGTCACCCTCTGAGATAGGAAGACCCGCTTCTTTTTCTACGCCCAGGTTTTCTGCCCTGATATCTATTATTCCACCTTCTGGCATGGCCTGGTCTGCATTGATTACCAGATTGTTGATTACCTGAGCAATCTGATTCTCATCAATCTCGACTGGCCAGAGGTCGTCCGAGATAGAGAATTTGCATTTTGCTTTGGAGCCATGCAGGCTAAATTCAATTGTCTCTTTTAATAATTCCTGGATAGAAGCGGTCTTCTTGATAGGTGTTCCACCCCTGGCAAAGGTGAGTAATTGATGAGTCAAATCCGTAGTCCTGGCAGATGCCTTTTCGATACCCTCCAGGTATCTACTGATATCCTTTCCTTCTTTCATTTTCGCCGCCTGGGCATTCATCAGGATTGTGGCCAGGATATTGTTAAAATCATGGGCAATGCCGCCAGCAAGTAAGCCAATTGATTCAAGCTTCTGAATCTTTTGAATCTCTTCAGCCGTCCTTCTCTGTTCTGTAATGTCGCGGAAGACCAGGACAATGCCAGTGACCCTGTTTTCGATGTCTCTTATTAGTGCACCACTGTCTACTATGATCCTCTCTGTTCCATCCCTGGCTATAAAGATGGTGTGATTGGCAAGCCCAACAACACTACCTGTTTTAATTATCTTCTCTACTGGGTTCTCACAGGGTTCTCTTGTCTCTTCGTTAACGATATGGAAGATCTTATTGATGGGACTGCCCACAGCCTCATCCTGGGTCCAGCCACATAACCTTTCGGCAACCTCATTTATCAAAACGGTCTTTCCATCTATATCAGTGGTAATAACACCCTCTCCGATGGAACGCAAGGTGACAGCCAAACGCTCCTTTTCTGCGGCCAGGGCGTTTTCTGCTTCTTTACGCTCGGCAATCTCCTTCTCCAGAGCCACATTGATCTTCTCCTGAAATTCCCTTGCCTCTTTTTCTACAAAAAAGCATATCTCTAAGACCGCAAACCCCAGGGCGATAACCAAAAAAGGAAGGAATTTTACAAATTTGGCAAAGGATGTTGTGGTCTCGATGGTCTGCTTGCCGATGTGGACAGATAGCCAGATTCCCAAAACAACAAGTATCATTCCCAAGACCATCAGGAGCATAGTTCTGAAAAATAGCTTTGGTTTGTGCAGGTTAGATAGCTTGTTCATAATCTGTTCTCTCTTGTTGTATGTGTTTAGCGTGCAAAACCTATTCCTGACAGGTGACTTCACAAATGATAGTGCTGAAATTCACAATTCACCGTTCACCGTTCACCATTCACCATTCACCATTCACCATTCACCATTCACCATTCACAATTCACCATTCACAATTCACAATTCACAATTCACCATTCACCGTTCACAATTCACCATATTATTAATCCTTTTTGCCAACCGTGCGAATACTCGAACTAATTATTTTTGAAAGCTCACCACACTGAGTTCCAATTGGTTCAATAATGTTTAAAGCCAGCATCTCACTGCGTTTGATTATTTCAAGCCAGATTCCAGACTCGTTCAATTCTTTAAGTACGACTCCAAGCTTATGTACAAAATCATTTCTACTTTCCGCACCACGAGCTTCTCCATAATTTGGAGCAGGCGAAGTCCCACAACGAAGAAGTTGTCCTGCAACATGTCTACCTCCCTGTGTTTTGGGCAAAGAGTCGCACAGCTTTATTATTCTAACAGCGAAATCTATCAACCTTTCTTGAATATCATCTCCTTTTGCCACTTTTGACCACCTCAAGTATTAATTGTTAATTGTTAATTGTGAATTGTTAATTGTTAATTGTGAATTGTGAATTGTTAATTAATTATATACAGAGACGCTAAACATGTACCGCTCGTTCGCACTAATTCCACCAACCCTGAATATAGAATCGGCTTTCCTTTACCAGCGGGGATAATCCCTTCAGGAGTAAGGTGCTGATAAGCAAGATGACAATAATATCACCTATGACATAGGAGAGGATGCCGGTTGAAAAGGCGGCGCTCCATTCCATTATTCCAAACGCCGCCATAATTGCCATAAATATGATTCCGGGTATGACTACGGTAGCAATCACGCAGACAAGAAGATAGATTTTCCAGTCCCGGCCATCTTTTAAGGCAGGATTCATCCCCAGACCTTTCACCGCCCAGGCCGGCAAACCACTTTGGAAGATATGGGGGATGGTGTTAGCCACAATAGTCAGGGGGATTGGAACACCAGCGATGATGGCTCCAAGGGTGCATCCTAAGGAATTTCCTAAGATTCCCCACATCCCAAACCACATGGCAAAAGGGACATAAAAACCAATGGCAATGTAGAAGACAGAGACACCCGGTACCGTAAAGAAAGTGATAATCCCAAAGGCAGCCAGGACAGTTACGACCATAGCCACCACGACCATAGTGGTCAGGTGTGTAAAAAATGTTCCACCAGTCCCTTCTCGAGTCAATTCCTTTTTTATCTTCTGCTGGCTATTCTCCATCACAGCACCTCCGTCTCACCTCCTTCTAAACATCTATAGGCCGCTTCTAACTGGGGATATTTTACCAAAAAATTTATCTTCTGTCAATAAAAATGTTGACATAGGATAAATTCTTTGGTAAAATATCCCCAGAATGAGTAAAAATGAAAGTATAGCACCTATTAGCCAAAAGTTCTCATCCGAAGTTTTTCGCACAAAGGAATTGGAAGCCTCAACGAGTTTGAGGTTTCTCTCCCCGAACAAGTTCGGGCATCCGATGAGAAGTTTTGACTAATAACTGCTATAATACCCAAGAAGTAAAAACAAGGTTTGCCTTTTGGATGGATTAAGGAGGAGATTAAAATGCTTTCCAGACGCAATTTTCTCTCTAAATTTGGCTGGTTGAGTTTATGGGGAACAATAGGAGGACTATTTATGGATAAATGGTTTATGCCACAAGGAGTTAGTGCTAAATCTAATCCGAAGGGTTTGGATACGGCAGAAAAATATCATCAAGAAAGCAAACATTCACCACTCAACATATTTACAAGGATAAGAGAGCCTCAACCCCCTTTATTTAAAAAATATCCAGCCTCAGAGAAATTCAAACTCCCTCAAGATTTTAAATGGACAGGAATTTCGGTAGAAGAGGCGATTGTTAAGCGGAGGTCTAAACGAAATTTTGCCCCAAAACCTTTATCCTTAAAAGAATTATCGTGCCTCCTTCATTACGCTGGTGGGATAACAGATACGCACAGAGGTCTGCGAGCCGCACCATCTGCGGGCGCCCTTTACCCAATCGAGATTTACCCGGTTATTCATCGGGTTGAAGGTATAAAACCCGGGATATACCATTATTCTATTGAAGACCATTCGTTAGAATTGCTAAAGACAGGTGATTATCGTCAGAAACTTTCAGAATACTGCTTAGGACAGGAGACGGCAGGAAGGTCAGCGGTAGCCTTTATCATAACGGCTATATTTGCCAGGACTAAATGGAAATATCAGCACCGTGCCTACCGTTATGTCTTGATTGAGGCAGGAGGTATTGGAGAAAACATCTATTTGTCCGCAGAATCGATGGGATTAGGTGCCTGTGCCGTGGGCGCCTTCTTTGATGACCAAATCAATAAAGAGCTTGAAATCGATGGTCTAAAAGAGTCTGCAATCCTTGTTATGGTGGTGGGAAGGTAGGCAATAACCGATTCCTCTTCTCTATTTCCTCGTGATAATTGGGGTTTGGGAATAAGTTATATAAGTCCTATTCTTCCTGAACCCCAAATCCCGCTAAACATAATCTTTTTCAACCGTTAACTGAAGGATTACGCCTTGGGCAACAGAAATTCCCCAACTTTTAGCAATGATTTAAAGAAGTGGATTTTTTGAGGGGAAAAACCTTTTAAAAAAGGTTTTTCCCCTCAAACTCCCCTTTTCCAAAACTTTTTAACCACAAGAATATAAAATTTTATTTACCCCATTTCTTATAAATGGGTAAATAAAATTTT
>SBAY01000182.1 GCA_005239945.1 Nitrospira sp. | reverse complement strand
CCTGACATACCAAAGGGCACAAAGATAAATAATATAAATCTTTTCCATACTTTTATTCTTTGTGTACTCTGTGCCTCCTTTGAGAACTTTGTGGTTAAATTAATATCGCACCAAAATTCACGAAACTTCAGTAAATAGAAATTAGAAGTTAGATAGGAAATCTTCCTTTTCCCCTCTAACTTCTTCCTTCTTTCTTTAAAACGGCAATTCACTCATCGCAAAAATAGGTAATAAAATGGATATAAAAATAAAGGCGACGAAGATACCCATACCTAAGATTATACAGGGTTCTATTAAGGCAATCAATGCCCTTAGCGAATTCCTGATTTTAATTTCGTAGGTATCTGCCACTTTGTTTAACATATCTTCTAAATTACCTGTTTCTTCACCACAAGCAACCATATAAACCAAAAGGTCAGGAAATACGCCACTTGCTCGCAGGGGGGTAGCTATTTTTTCCCCTTCTTTTATACTTCCTTGAATCTCACCAATACTTTTTGAAATAACCGCATTACCAACCGCCTCTTTGACAATAAGTAAAGATGGCAGTAAGGCAACCCCTCCCTTCAATAAAGTGCTCAGACTTTTGCTAAACCTATTTATGACTATCATTTCGATTAAAGAGCCTAAGACCGGGAGCGTTAATTTGAATTTGTCAAAGCCATAGCGACCCTCCTCAGTCTTGATATATCCTCTAATTCCAATGCTCAGCATTATTCCTATACCCAAAATTACCCACCACCAGCCAACGATAAATTTACTGATAGAGATAAATATCAAGGTAATTAAAGGCAGACTCTGTTCCATCTCCTCAAATATAACCATAAATCTGGGAATAACGACGGTAAGGATAATTGTAATCGCCATTAGACCGAAAAAGATGAGAATACAAGGATAGACCATCATCGACCTGACATATTCCTTAAAATCCTCATCTCGGGCGGAAAAATCGGCTAATCTATCTAAAATCAACTCCAGTGCCCCACTTGTTTCACCTACCTTGACCATATTGATATAAAGGGGTGAGAAAATCTTTGGATGATTAGCTAAGGCATTTGAAAAAGTACTGCCTCTTTCTATCTCTGTTTTTATTTCATAGATAGCCATTTTAAATTTTTGATTTGTCGTCAACTTCTCCAAGACATCCAAACTTTTACTCAAAGGCATCCCGGCACCAAGTAAATTTGATAATTGTTGAGTAAAGGCAAGTGTATCTTTAGGCTTTACCTGTCTGAAAAATCCATGAATACCTTTTTTTAAAACCTCTTCTTTGACTTCTATGGGTATAAGATTTTGTTTCTTTAATTTCTCGATTATCTGTTCGGGTTTATCGCCCTCTAATACCCCTTGTCTAATTTTACCTTCCTGGTTAGAGGCTTTATAAGTAAATCGCGGCATTTATTTCTTCCCCTTCTATATTTTTCATCCCGTTTATAAAAATTGCGCGGTCGAATACAACCGATTAATTCTGCATCAACACCTTTATCACTATTTGTATCTATCTGGACTTTCGTGATTTTTAGTGGGTTGAAATTCCTTGAAAACACAAGGGACAACAATTATTGCTATGTTAAGATTAAACCCTAAGTTGCCAAAAATTATAACCACGAAAACTCAAAATTTAAGAAAATACGAAAAGGAACATAGATTTTTTCGTGCTTTCGTAGTTTCGTGATTTCGTGATTCTATTGAATAAATTCACGAAACTCCAGTCTATCTTCATTTTTACTTCAATTATCTTGATAAGAACGATGTTAGTTATCATATCAACATCCCTTATCATCCCATCAATAGTTACTAAAATTTAATCGTTGCTGATACCCGATGTTTTCTATCTGATTCATCATTTCTTAAATAGGCATAGTCAAGATGTGCATACCCTAATTTAGCACCACAACCTCCTACAAAATCACTTTCTTTTTTGCTAAACATCCCTCCGCCACGAACGACTATTCTTTTATCCAAAAACTAATATTCTACACCAGAATTATATTTTGTATCTTCGCCTTTTACCTTTTCTACATCTAAAAGGGTAATAATTCCGTTCCACTCATACCCAATACCAATTCGAAATTTATCAGGAAGGACATCACCTATTTCCCTAAAGATAACCTTTTTACCTAAATTTTGATAAACCAGACCAAATCTCCATGGTTTATAATGATAAAGCATTCCAATATCAAATCCAAGGCCGGTATTAGAGATAGTTCCATAGTGCTGGATAAGATATTTTGTATTAAATCCAAGGGATAGGTTATCTATTGTGTAAGCATAGGATAATGTGGTGGCTAAATCATAATTCCGATAGCGGTTAATTTCCTTACCAAACTCATCTCGTTCTATGGCATCATCCAGATGTAAAAAAACAAAACTGACTGCTCCGACACCCAATCTTTTACCTAATGGATGAATATAGCCTATATATTCCTGGTAGATATTTTCAAACCAGCGGATATGCATAATAGAAAACTGTCGATTATCAGACTGGCTTAAACCAGCGGGATTATAACTAACCGCATTCAAATCATCACTCAACCCGGTAAATGCCTCTCCTAAACCAAGTGCCCGTGCAGTAAGGCCAGGCTTAATAAATGCCCGACCAATAGCCGTAGTTTTTTCCTCTGCATAAGCAAAATTAATTAGAATAAGTAATAAAATTGTTCCACTAAGTATTTTTTTCATTTAATTTCCTCATTAGGCTATAGGGTGTTAGTCTGTTAGGTAGGAAAACCTCACAGGATAAGATTACTTACCTCTTTATTTTTCTATCCATAACCTAAACCTTTACAGCCTAAACAACCTATTTAATTACCCCAATTTTACCTGTTTTTTTACCAATCGTCCCTTTAATTCTATAGATATAAATTCCACTGGCTACCTCTTGTCCCCAATTATTTCTACCATCCCAGGAGACAGAGGCACCAGTTCCTTTCTTTTTATAATAACTCCAGACCTCTTCTCCAGCAATAGTATAAATTGTAACAGTTAAATCTGCATTATCAGGTAAGTTGCCAAAAATTAAGTTTTTATTGCTGAAGGGATAAAATGGGTTGGGATAAACTATTACATAAGATAGGTCTGTTATATTTGAATAACCCATAACAGCATATTTGCCAAATTCTTTAATGTTAGCCATTACCTGCTTTTTAAATATAACCGGGTAAGAATCAGATACTACCTCCCAACGCTCAGCCGTCTCATTTAATCTAAATATCTTCAAATTTTCTACCCTAATATTTGTGCCATCGACTATTCCATCATCAGGGTCTGTGTCTTTATAGGGAAGGATGATAGTCATAAATGTATTTTCATTAATTTTAGTAATATTCTTTTTTGAAGTAGATATAGCCGTAAATTCTCGATATGTATTTGCCACATCTATGGGAATTGGTAAGGCAGTGGGATTATAGCGAAGATTAAACCATGATTTGGATAATTTACCTTGTTGTGGATTTAATACACGGATATTTACCTGTGCCTCCTCTGGCAAGGCATCTGGTGGTATTTTAATCCAGGTTATTCCTTCTTGAGTGACTAATGTTACTGTGCCACCAGTGGAAGGACTAATTATCTGGGTAGCACTCGGCAAAATTGTTTTTTCTTCAGGTGTAGGTAAGGGAGGTAACAGAATTGGTGCTTTACTTTTATCTGCACTACCCCACTTATCCGAAGAATATAACAATGCCCAGTTGTCTGGTGGAATATAAAGGTTTGCCTTATCTGGAAAAACATACGAACCAGGTGTCGTGCTAAGCGTTACAAACAAAAGTATTCCTAATTTTTTAGGTTGTTCTGCTATAATTCCAATCTCTGAATAAGGGATACCAATTTCTACCCATACTCTTTGTCCTCCTGCTCCAATTCCAAGAATATAAAGGTTGGGGTTTCCAAGTGATCCTTGTTCATCTGTTGATTTATATACGGTAAGAGTACCTGCTCTGACTATTTTTATTCGCCTATCCGTTTCAGTTGAGCTACCATTTAAATCCGTATCAAAGCCAATTTCTACATCCTGCATGCCGCTGAAATCATCCACATCAAGGGCTATAGATAAAGTCCCCGGATTTTCTTTAAGATAACAAATTACCCCTGGTGATGCCCCTCCTGCAAATTTTATAACAGTAGCATCTGCCCACTCTGTAGTAGTTATTGAACCATCATAAATTATTGTCCTGCTACCATAAGGGACATTTATCTCTACTTTCTCTAATATCTCAAATTCAGTGCTTGTACCAAATTTTGTAGGATTAACAACATCCTTTGCTAGCAGACTAACAGTTGCAGGGGTAGTATAAGTTCCTGCGGTTACAATACCTTTCCAGACGCCGTTGTTAAATCCTGTAACAATTGCAGGAGAAATAGTGGCCATTGGAAGATTGAGAGTTAAACTTACTGAACCCGTATAAGCAGTAAAAGTACCTCTATTAATATCTTTAGCTACAACAGTTACCCAAAAAGGATATTCTGCCCTTTTAATCTTTAGTGTGAACTCCGGCTCAATATTGACTTTAAATTCAGCAAGAGGAGAAACATAGACTGTTGCCGTAGCACGGTTATTTGTTATATCTAATTCATCTGATACCGTACCTACTGAAACAACTATAGTTCGAGTTCCTGAAATAAGGGGTTTCCATGAGGCAATTTCGGATACAGTCCCAGCAGAAGGAATAGAATAATTAGGGCGCTTCTCTGTAATAGTACCCCATCCTTCTTCATAAAATAATACAAAAGGTGGTGGAGAAGCTGTCCCCTTTCCTATATTCTTAATTATAGCTGTAATAGTAGCCATCTCTCCTATATACAAATATGTTGGCTCAAAACTAATCTTATCAACAATGAGATCTGGTCCTGTTTTATAGATTACAACTACCGAATCTGTGCTAATATTTCCTGCCCTATCTGTAGCCGTGGCGGTGATTAGATTATTGCCCTCGACTAAGTTTATATTGGTCGCCGTAAAGGTATACATCGGCCCTATCCCTTCTATGGTGGACAGCTTACCATTTACGGTTACCGTTGGTGTGCCTGATGACTCAGTTACTGTTCCAGTGACTATCATTGTCCCCTGGTTAGTCATATAGCCGTTTTCAGGGAAGATGATGTTTATGATTGGTGGTGTTATGTCGTAAATGGCTGCCACCGAGGTTGTGCCTATATTTCCTGCCTTATCCCTTGCTTCGGCTAAAATGGTATTTGTCCCCTGGGTTAAGGTAATAGTCGCCCTGAATTCAGAATCAACTATCTCTCCGACAATACCATTTACCTTTATCTCAGCCAGACCATAAGCCTCTGTTACAGTCCCTCTTACTATCATTGTCCCCTGGTTAGTCATATAGCCGTTTTCAGGGAAGATGATGTTTATGATTGGTGGTGTTATGTCGTAAATGACTGCCACCGAGGCTGTGCCTATATTTCCTGCCTTATCCCTTGCCGTGGCCAGGATGGTATTTGTGCCTTCCTGAGTTAAGGTAATCGCGGCGGTAAAATCAGACCCAACTATGTTCGCTGGAACTCCATTGACCATTACCGTTGAAATTCCTGATGTATCCGTCACACTCCCGGTGACGGCTATTGTTCCCGCGTTGGTCACATAGCCAGCAGGTGGGAAACTAATCGTT
>SBAY01000245.1 GCA_005239945.1 Nitrospira sp. | reverse complement strand
GATGCCCGAACTTGTTCGGGGAGAGAAACCTCAAACTCGTTGAGGCTTCCAATTCCTTTGTGCGGGAAACTTCGGATGAGAACTTTTGGCTAATAGGTGTTATAACTGATTGCTAAAGTGATACCTTTTTCTGACACCTGGGGCAAAAATGGCTTGACCGACCACCTATCTTTACCCAAACTATTTTTTCATGGCAGGATAATCTGCTTCTGCAAACCACGGACAATGGTTTCTACCTCTGGTAATTCTGGCATATAGCTTTTAGTTACCTCCTAACAATTAGCTATTAAAGACCCTTCCGACTATTTCTGAACACTCCTCTATTTCTCCGTGCCTCCGTGTCTCTATGGTGAGTTTTTGACTCTTACCCCACTTGTTTTGAGAAAATAATCTGGGACATATTCTCAGGATTCTGGTTTGCTACCACCACATCCCCTTCCTTAAACTCTCCTTCAATCAACTTCATGGCCAATGGATTCTGAATGAGTCGTTGGATGGTTCGTTTAAGTGGTCTGGCACCAAAGGTTGGGTCAAAACCCTCTTTTGCCAAAAGTTCCCTGGCAGATTCTGTTACTATAAGTTTAATCCCTTGTCTGGTCAATTTATCGATGAGTTTTTTTAATTGAATTTCGACAATCTGCTTTATTTGTTCCTTGTCTAATCGGTGGAAGACAATAATTTCATCTATTCGATTGAGGAATTCTGGTCTGAAATTTAGATGTAGCACCTCATCTAATCGTTGGTTAAGTTCTTTTTCATCCTCTACCTCGGCAATCACGCTTGAGCCTAAATTAGAGGTCATAATGATAATCGTATTCTTAAAGTTAATCGTTCTTCCCTGACCATCAGTTAATCGGCCGTCATCCAATACCTGTAATAAGATATTAAAGACCTCATTATGTGCCTTTTCAATCTCATCAAGCAGGATAACTGCATAAGGTCTGCGGCGGATACTTTCGGTCAGTTGTCCCCCTTCTTCATAACCAACATAGCCTGGCGGTGCACCAATCAAGCGAGCAACCGAGTGCTTTTCCATATATTCAGACATATCGATTCTGACCATAGCCTCTTCTGTATCAAATAAAAACCAGGCCAGACTTTTTGCCAGTTCAGTTTTACCCACGCCAGTTGGACCCAGGAAAATAAATGACCCCAAAGGTCTATTTTCTTCATCTAAATTAGCCCTGGCTCTTCGGACTGCATTGGCCACAGCACTAATTGCCTCATTCTGGCCTACTACCCGCTCTTTAATCTTCTCTTCCATCATCAGCAATTTTTCCTTTTCACCTTCAAGCATTTTTGCCACTGGAATACCGGTCCATTTAGAGACTACCTCAGCAATATCCTCTTCATCCACCTCTTCTTTAAGCATCCGGGTAGTTTTCTGGAGCTTGACTAATTCTTTATTTTCCTCAGCCAATCTTTTTTGAAGTTCCGGGATAGTGCTATATTTTAATTTAGCCGCCAATTCTAAATTTCCAGCCTGTTCAGCCTTTTGTTCTTCAAGCCGCTTTTCTTCTAATTCAGATTTAATCTGATGTATTTTGGAGATAGCCTCTTTTTCACTTTGCCATTGAGTTGCCAGGCGTCTGTCTTCCTCTTTGATATTAGCCAATTCCTGGGTAATGTTTTCCAATCGCTCTTTTGAGGCATCATCCTTTTCCTTTTTTAATGCCTGAGATTCAATCTCAAGCTGCATTATTCGTCGTCTGATCTCATCCAATTCTTCTGGCAAGGAGTCAATCTCGATTCTCAGGCGAGAGGCAGCCTCATCCATCAAATCTACGGCTTTATCCGGAAGGTGTCTGTCAGAGATATAGCGGGCAGAGAGATTAGCGGCGGCAACCAGAGCCGAATCAGTGATTTTCACCCCATGATGCACTTCATATTTCTCTTTTAGCCCGCGCAAAATGCCGATTGTATCCAAAACAGTAGGTTCATCAACATAAACAGGTTGAAACCGCCGCTCAAGTGCCGCGTCTTTTTCTATGTATTTGCGGTATTCATCAAGGGTAGTAGCCCCGATACAATGCAGTTCCCCGCGTGCCAGGGCAGGTTTGAGCATATTTGAGGCATCCATTGCCCCTTCAGCCGCACCGGCACCAACTAAGGTATGGAGTTCATCCATAAAGACAATGACCCCTCCCTGGCTATCCTCAATCTCTTTCAAAACCGCCTTTAGTCTATCTTCGAATTCACCGCGAAATTTTGTCCCAGCGATAAGTGAACCAATATCTAAAGCCAGTAATCTCTTGTTTTTCAAGGATTCAGGCACATCATTGGCTATTATTCGTTGGGCCAGCCCTTCAGCAATGGCTGTCTTACCTACTCCAGCCTCACCAATCAGGACCGGGTTATTTTTTGTCCTTCGGGAGAGCACCTGCATTACCCGTCTTATTTCCTCATCCCGACCGATAACCGGGTCAAGTTTACCCTTCATGGCCAGGCCTGTAAAATCTCGTGTATATTGCGACAGAGCCTGATATTTATCCTCAGGGGTCTGATCAACTATCCTGTGACTGCCACGCACATCAACCAATGCCTGAAGAATATCCTCCTTTTTTATTCCCAGACTTTTATTTTCTGAGGCTATGGCCATCAATAGATGTTCAGTGCTGATGTATTCATCTTTAAGATTTTTAGCTATCTTTGTTGCCTCATTAAAGACCTGATTTAGCCTTTGAGAAAGATATATCTGTCCTGCCCCTGACCCAGAAATCCTGGGTAATTTCCTAAGCTCCTCTTTAACCCGCAGGTTGATATCCTTAATCCCTATTTTTTCAAGGATAGGGCTGACCAGCCCTTCTTTCTGCTCTAACAGGGCAAGGAGAAGATGTTCTGGGGTTATCTCCTGGTGCCCCTCATCTGAGGCTATCTCCTGTGCTTGAGCAAGAGCCTCTTGAGCCTTTAAGGTTAATTTATCCAATCGCATCATAGAAAGTTCCTCCTTTTTCCAAATACTTTATTAGAGCCTTCTCTGAGCAGGCTTAAGGCAGTCATAAGGCCGTTATAGACCTGACACAACTCATCATGAAAACACATGACCGAAACATTTTTTGTTGTTTTACCGGCTCTAATTCCCTGTCTTCCACAGGTCTCTGCGGTTTCTACTTTAGAAGAAATACCATCGGGCATCTTGCACCTCCTTAAATATTATGTAAATAGCCTTCTGCAAAATGAAAAAATTTAAGCAAATATCCGAGGTTGAAATCAAAATGTAAAAAGGGTTCAAGGGGTTAAGGGGTCGAGGGGTCAAG
>SBAY01000200.1 GCA_005239945.1 Nitrospira sp. | reverse complement strand
GACAGGTTTTGAAATCAGTCTTAGTCGTCGCAGGTTTATTTGGGCATCTTTATTTTCCTGTTGCCAGTTTAGAAGCCTCTGCTATAAGTAAACTGGCGGTTCTATCTTCATCTGGGGAAGAAAGACAACTCTTTACTGACTCTGAATCTGTTGGCTTTCGTATAGAGTTAAATATAAGCCCTGAAGAGTTACCTGCAACTTTCTCGTTTATGGTGAGAGACCCCCGGGGAAACACCTGCTTAACTATAGAGAATTATCAGGTTAAAATAGGACAGAACTATTGTGGTGGAGAAGTACTAAATATTCCTATAAGCAGGTTCTTTTCAATTCACGGAACTTATACACTCATAGGTAGTGCAGTCTTTGCCACTGGCCCACCTCTTTTCCAACAAAAAGGCTTTTTTATCTCGGATACCTCACCACCGACTTCACCCTCTGGTCTGACTGATGAAGGAGATACAACCCACAACCCAAACCGTCTCTCTTGTAGTTGGACTTCTGCTTCCGACCCTCAATCGGGTATAAGGGAATACCTTTATTGTATTGGCACTTCCCCTGGATTAGATAATACAGTTAGTTGGCGCTCCTGTGGTATCTCTACCTCAGTAGTCCATACCGGTTTGAGTCTTACAGAAGATACCACCTATTACTTCTCTATAAAAGCAGTAAACGGTGCAGGTCTTTCTTCTGCCATAGTATCTTCAAACGGCATAATCTATCGCAGTATTAGCAGTCAGCTTCGGATAAATCTTACCCCGACTATCCTCAGCTTTGCCAGAGATGAAACCACCAGGACAACTACCCTGCGTCTACAGGCAGCCGGTGCTTCTAATATTAACCTGAATCGGCAGACTACCAGAATAGTCCTATCCAATGGCTCAATATTCAACGAGCATATACAAAATATCTCCCTGAATATTTCTGCCGGGGCAACCAGTGAACTTCCCCTAGATGTGGTAATTACAGATGCCTTACGAACTCGGGTTCTTGCAGGCAGAGATACCGCTACCTTTACCGTTACCTATAATTTCTCTGGTAGTGATGCTTCATCTAACCCTATTAATGCCTCTATAAGTTTATTAGTAGAACTCCGCTCGGAAATCTCTGACGAAGAATCTCTCTTCAGGGTTTCTGATATATCACTACAGATGCCCTCCCCACATCCACTTGCATATAATTTGAATGATGAAGTATATCCAAATTTAGAAATAACTGCTACTGGTGAAGGAGATATAACTGCAAGAATATTTGTAGATGGAACTTACCTTGGTGAGATTACAAGGCATATATCTGAAGATACTACACTTCGGTTATCTACGATTACTACTTCTGCCTCAGGTGAGCATACATTAAGGGTTGAACTCACAAGCCCCGGTTTTTTATCTGAATCTATTACCTATCAGGTATCTGAAGAAGAAGATTTGATAGCAAGACTCTCTGAGCTTCTTTTACTTGATGGTATCGCAGAACTTATTGATATAGATGCAACAGCAGTTGCAGAGGGCCCTGGCTATATCTTAAATGGGGTTGGTACAATATCTATAATCCCTCTTGCGATAGCACTGCCAATAAATATCTCTGGATTAGAGATCAGGTTAAATCCAACTAATCTCAGGCTTTCTTCCTTACATGCAGGCAGAATTTATGCTGAAGATATTGCAGATAGATTATTTGATTTATTTGGAGGTTTATTACCAATCAAAGCACTGAATTTTGGAATAGTAAGAGACAGGTGGAAACTCACTTTAGCTGGTGCAGTCAAGCTTCCTGCTGTGCTGGGTGTAACTGATGAGTTTCCTTTAGATACTGCCTTTGAAGTGTCTACAGAGGGACTAAGAGGTACTGTTTCTGCTATCGGCACTCCTTTATGTAATCTTAATCCGGGTATATTTAACCTGCGAGTATCAGAATTCAGGCTATCTGCTTTTAGAGAAGCCGGTAGTCAGCGGTTCGCTTTATATACTGATGCAGACTTCTCTATCCCCTCTATTCCTGCCCTGGGAGAGGTCTTATTAGAAGATATGCTCATAAACCCGGATGGTTCATTCTCAGGCAATATAACCCTACCCGATGTTCCAACCTTTAATATTGGCGGGTTGAATATCACCTTACCTACGGATATCTCTTTTGATAGTGAAGGGATAATAGTCACTGGCAGGGGTAGAATACAGATAGCAGGCCAACGGTTAGATTTAGACTTTAATAATTTTAAGCTCGGTGAAAGGTCTCCTCTATCTATATATTCCGGTAGTGCTACTATAAGAACAGGGTTTAATATACCCATAGGAGATGCAGTCAGACTGGGCTTGCCTGCAAGGGTTGTATTATCTGCAGATGGGCTGACTGTTTCAGGGGCAGGCAACATAGCCGTAAATCTTTTTGGTGAGACCCATACGGCAACGGTTAATTTTAGAGATCTGGGGATAAGCTTTGAGCCGTTTGAAATCCAATCTGGCTCTGCACAGATTACTACCTCTCTCAGGATACCTATTGCAGATATAGCTAATTTACAACTGCCTACCGGTATATCGTTTAATAGGGATGGACTAATCATTTCAGGAGAGGGCAGATTTAATATCGAGGATATAGCCACTGTAACAGTCAGGTTTGATGATTTTCTGATAGGGTTTAGTCCATTTGAGATAGAATCTGGGACAGCTACACTTGAAGCAGCGATTGATATACCCATAGGAGATGCAGTCAGACTAGGTTTACCTGCAAGGGTTGTATTATCTGCAGATGGGCTGACTGTTTCAGGGGCAGGCAACATAGCCGTAAATCTTTTTGGTGAGACACATACGGCAACAGTTAATTTTAGAGATCTGGGGATAAGCTTTGAGCCGTTTGAAATCCAATCTGGCTCTGCAGAGATTACTACCTCTCTCAGGATACCTATTGCAGATATAGCTAATTTACAACTGCCTACCGGTATATCGTTTAATAGGGATGGACTAACCATTTCAGGAGAGGGCAGTTTTAATATCGAAAATATAGCCACAGTAACTGCCATATTTAGGGATTTAATAATAACCTATTCACCTTTTGAAATAGGTTCAGGTTCGGCTACTATCAGGGCAGCGTTTGATATTCCTTTAGGTGATATAGCCACCTTTAATCTTTCTCCAGGTGTTACATTTGATAGAGAGGGGATACATGTAACTGGTGCTGCTAACTTACGGCTCAGAGATGATACAAGAATAGGAATAGACTTTGATGATGTTAAATTTGATTTTGATGATTTATGGATACAAGAGGGTAGTATATCTTTTGATACAGGTTTTGCCTTTAAAGTAGTAGGAACAGGCAGCGAATTATCCTGGGGCTGCTATCAGCAAAATGCATCTGTAACAACCGCTGAGATAAGTGAAGATTTTGGGGTAGTGCTGAATTTACCGAGAACCTTGAGTTTAAACTCTTCTGGTTTCCAAATGGATGGAACAAGCTCTATAAAACTTAAGTTTGGGGATTATGACTTTGAGATGGCGGCAAGGTTCGTAGATGGCTTCAATGTAGCAGTTGGCCCGGATGTAGAAGTCTCTACCGGTTCTGTCAGGTTCTTTTTTGAAGACTTGGAAGTCGGGCATATAGATAGTGATGGTTTAAATGTAGATTGGGCTGGGCTTATCTTAGCCATATTACCTGCTGAAATACCTCTGCCTACAAGAGATATTGCCTATTTAAAGGTAAGGGATGAAGAAGATAATCTATTAGTAAACTATGAGACTGTAGCGGAAGGTAGGAGAATATATACCATTGGTACCAATACGGTCAACCTGTACATACCAGCTTTAAAAGGAGAAGCTCGAGGGACACCAACTGTTAGATGCCAGTTTGATGTAGTAGTAGATAGTGATTTTGTCCCGCTGTTTGGCTCTGTCACAGCAGGACTTGATGAACTGAGTTTAGAAGATTGGCTTGGCATCCCACTAACATTAGCAGAACTCAGGTACAGACATCCACAAGGTGGAAATTGGTCGCTAAACTTTGATGGTATGCTAAATCTACCATTTACATTATCTGGTGATGAGGGGACAACTTCTATTGTGTTTAGAGATATAGGTATAACAAGTAGAGGCTTAGTAGGTACAATTACTTGCGGTAGTTATACAGAGACTTTTGTTGAACCTCCTTCTTATATTGGCAATTTTAGTTTAGATGTATTAACCTTAAAGATAAACGGTGCTCAGGCTAATTTAGCAGAAAGGGAGTTTAAGGTATCCGGTGATATAGAAATAGGCCGCGTGTTGGAAAAAAGAGATGATGATGAGCCATATCCAATACATTTTGCCCTTGAGGTAACTACCGACGGGATATGTGGAACCGTGACTTTCCCATCTGATTTTTCAGCAGAAATAGATTTAGCCTTAATAGAGTTTGAGATAACAAGACTAAATCATGGGACAGGTCCTCCACTTGTAGTTGGGTTTATCCTTACAGAAGACGAACAGAATGTTACCATACAACTTGATGGTATATTAAGGATACCTGATTTAAATGAGTTTGAACTTACTATAGATAATTTAATAATAGATAAAACTGGCATAAGAGACTGTGATATTTCCTATCCAGAAGGGAGGGCTTTAACAGCACAGATATTTGGCTTAGATTTTTATTTCTATGATGTAACAAGCGGTAGAACAACTTATCCTGCTATATCTATTTCTTCTATAAATACAGATGGTGAGACATACCTGAGTTTATCATTATCTGGCAAGATTGTAATATTAGAAGGCGAAGAAGGCGAAGAAGATATAGAAGTAGAATTTCATGGGCTCACTATTACCTCAGAGCCATCTATCTCTGGTACATTTACAGTTACCCCAAATATAGAATTAATTCCGGATATCTTAACTATAACTCAATTTGCCTTCCATTCAGGGCACAGTTCACCTGTTAATTTCTACTGTAATATAAAGGGAACTTTGAACTTACCTGAGCCGTTAGAGTTAGCGCACCCTGCAGAATTTAACCTGGCTATAGATTCATCAGGTGAAGGAAGTTTTAATGTTACGGTGGCACCTGACATACGCCCATTAGCCTTCTATATTCTGCAGCTTGATATAACCCAGCTTACGCTTAATTTAAGATTCGAGGCAGGTCGCTTAAATACAAACGCTACTCATATTAGAGTAAATGGAGGTTTAAAATACAGGTCTGGTGAAGGAAGGTGGTCAGAAGGAACAACTTCTATTGGGTTCAGAGTTGACTTTAACGGGGATATAGATTTAACAGGTGTAACTGTTCCTATGTCTGCACTGAGCTTTTTGCCAGATGTAACTGTAGATGGAACTCGTTATGAAGGTATAGACTTTGAGATTGGCTATTTAGGGATAAATAATCTTGGATTTAACGCTACATCAACCAAATTATGCTTTAATATAGATGGCTGTTTGGGGTTTGACATTTCAGAGGCTGTAGCAGGGGGCATAAAATTTGAGGGCTTCACACTTAAAGTGCCAAAAAATGGTGGCTTTAGGGATATGGAGATTGATTATGAGTGTGCCGAGCAAGTTTATTAGTTCTTATCAGTGAAAGTCTGGTCTGAGTAAAGGTTAGCAACCATCTCAGCACCAAATCCCACGCATAGGG
>SBAY01000008.1 GCA_005239945.1 Nitrospira sp. | reverse complement strand
CTATGCGTGGGATTTGGTGCTGAGATGGTTGCTAACCTTTACTCAGACCAGACTTTCACTGATAAGAACTAATAAACTTGCTCGGCACACTCATTTTCTTCTCCTTGTTAATATTGTATGCGTCTAACGATCAAGCTAAGCTACTGCGGGGGAATTACCAGTAGAGTAGAGCACTGGCGCAGTGAGGTTTTCGAGGCACGCAACTACTAATCTCCTGTTTCCAGCACCCCCTCATCAAACCCGACCCACCTTCGGTAGGCGCCCCGGAAGTTTTCCCTCACACGGCTTTCCGATAACTGCTCATCTTAAAGCATTCGTCCAAACCATCTTAGACTTGGCTTTAAAATATAGTTTCCTCCAAAGTTCCTAAATATATGGTATTTATTAGGTTTCCCAATTTACCACTTCCTCCCTTCTTCGGAAACACGGTTAAAGCAGAGCCCCTTCGCTCCGATGGGATTATGTTGTCCCCACCATCTCCACTACTATGAGCTCCTCCGACTTCCTCTTATACACCTTACCACTTCGGCTTTAACCTTATAGACAAGGCTCTTTGCATAAGAGGCTCTCCCAGGTTCCTTTTGAATCCTTTCCATGCATACCGCCCCTGTTACCTCGAAGAAAATCTATCCTGCCCGTGTCTGTTTCTTCGGATAGATTGCTGACTTCGCCCAGTTTAGATAGGCTCATCTTTCTCAATTAACATCACGAGGCTACATATAGGTTCACTTTCGTTCGGGGCACCCGCTTGCGGGTCGTGCTCGTTTGCCTCTCCCGTCTATAGCGGAATTTGTCAGATGGCTTCAATGCTATAGATTACCCCATAACATTGCACCTCAGGCTACACGGCTGACAGACATTTACCGTGACTGACACCTCTCAGTCAGTTAGAATTCAAAAAGCTTATCTTGGCACGCCTAAACTTTGTTAGTTTTGAACATCATTTAACCTTCAATGCCATTTTTGTCCCCAATTACAGGGACAAAAATGTTAAATATTAGCTCATTTTTTTCTTGACATATTACCACAGGACTCTCATTAATGTAATTTTATCTGATGACCTTCATCTTTTAGGTTTTAATAGTTTTTACAAAACTTTGTTCCTTTTTTCAAACGGAGTCCCAAATTTATCTTGAGTAGTGTAGAATCACATACCCATCAATGAATCAAGGACTCTACAAAGAGTAAGGAATTGGAAACTCTAAAAGGTAGAACTTATTTATAAAAAACTATAAAAAATATGGATAAAAATCACTCAGACTCTATTTTGTAGCTTTTCCTATTCTTGCCTTTAGAACTCTTTATCCTTCTCTTAAAACAAGAATAGATCGACCTGCACATATTGTTTTCTAACACGAATTACTCTTCACTGACTACTTAAGCACATCTTTTTAGATATTGTTATATCCTCTTATTCACTTATTTTAGTAAATTGCCACTTCTCTACAATTTTATCATATTATCTCCATATTGTCAACTAACTTTTGCAGGAAATTTTAATGTATAAAACCACGAATGGACACGAATAATAAATTAAAGAAGTTAGAGATTAAAATTGTTTGTTCTCCTTTCACAAAAATCACAGAGTTGAACATTTTGCTCCTACGGAGCTGGATTCTTTAAGAATTATCCTATCTCTCTATATAAATATATCACTCCTAACGGAGTTTATAAAATATATTTAGCCCTGTAAGGGTGAGATGTTTATAGAATATTTATATCAAAATACATTTAGCTCCTTTAGGAGCGAAATGTTTATCGAGAAAGTTATAGATTCATTTTCGTGCAAAAGTTAGTTGTCAACTAATTTTTTAAATGATCAGAAATTCCCCAAGTTTTATAGTAACCAAAACGTCAGACTGTGTGAAAAGTTGATTTTGTCATCCTTTGACTACAATACCCAGTGCTTAAAATAAGATAAAATGACTACATTTTGTGGTATTAATATTCGATTTTAGGATTTTTACACAATCTGTCGTGAGGATGTTGGTGATACGCGATATAGCGGCTCAGAACTTATTATTTGCAAACTTTACTGAGATGGGTGCTAAAATGTTCGTCCATGACCCATATCTTCAACACTGGTGGGAATTTGAAAAGCAAGATATGTACCCATCTCCTGGTCATTCCTCAAAGTTCAACATGATATAAAATCAGTCCTTAAGGATGTAGATGTGATAATATTTGCTGTGCGACATCAAAATGACAGGTAAACCTGGAGTAATAATTGATTGCTTTGGCATTCTTTCCGATGCAAAAATTAAGGAATACCTAAAATTAGAAAAGGTATGGGTAGAGGCCATATCGAACGGCTTAAGACAAACCTTAAATGATAAAACCACCCATCAAATACACTACTCAAAATACATAGAGCTCACTAATTTTTCCCTTGACAATCGAAGATAATTATGGTATAATTGAAAAACAGAACGGACAAGTCCGTATCCTTTGTTCAAAGGCACAACAATGAAATCTCAAGTTTCTATTAGAAAAAAAGAGTCAAAAAGAGAGGAAAAGAAGGAACAGATACTACAATCTGCTATGACTATCTTCTCAAGAGATGGATACTATAAAGCGGATGTAGAGGAAATTGCCGCATTAGCTCAAGTAGGAAAGGGAACCATCTACCGCCATTTTGAAAGCAAAAAAGGACTATTTCTTGGTGTAGTAGAATGGGGCATTAAAATAATGAAGAATACTATAATGGAGGCTATTGAAGATATTGATTCCCCTATCAAAAAAACAACTCATGCTATCAAGACTTATTTGGAGTTCTTTGAACGACATAGAAACTTTTACCGTGTTTTGATTCAGGAAATAACTGGATTTAGAGAAGAAGTTGAACGAATATTTAGAAAAAAATACCTTCCACATATATGTTTAATAGAAGAAGAACTTAAAAGAGGAATAGAAATAGGGGTAATAAAAGACATAAATACTTCAACTGCTGCTTATGCCTTGATTGGTCTGACTAATTCTATAATCTACAAATGGTTGATAAGTGATAAAGAGTATCCACTCAATAATGAGTTGGATATCATATTAGAGATATGGCTAAGGGGAGTGATGGTAAAAGAATGAGAATCATAGGGATTACACTTGTTGTTATAAGTACTGTTTCTGTAGCATGGGCAGAGGTTGAACTATTAAATTTAGAAAAAAGTATTGAAATAGCCCTTGCTAATAACTATGGTTTGCGTGCTGCATCAAAAAATGTAATCTCTGCAAAAGAAGGTGTATGTGAGGCAAAAACAGCCTTTTATCCTACTTTGAGATTAGAGTCAAAGTATATCAGATTAAATGAACCTCCAACTATAGATTTTATGGGGCAAAGCATCGCTATGGGAGATGAAGTAATTTATGACGCTAAAGGTACTTTGCAACAGCTGCTGTTTACAGGAGGGAAAATATCATCAGCCTATAAACTTGCTATCCATAATCATGAAGCTGCCAAATTAGAATTTATAAAGGTAAAGAATGAATTAATCTTAGCAGTAAAAAGTGCATATTTTGGTATCCTAAAGGCTCAAAAATTCTACAAAGTAGCTACAGAGTCCGTCAACCAAGTAGATGCACATCTAAAGATGGCACAAAATTACTATAATGTAGGGATGGTTGCTAAAATAGATGTTTTAAAAGCAGATGTCCAATTAGCCAATGTAAAACAAAATTTAGTACATGCAGAAAATGGTGTTAAATTAGCTAAGGCATCATTTAATAATCTCCTTGGAAGAGAGCAAAATACTCCAGTAGAAGTTGTTGATATCCTGGAGTTTACACCATTAGAGTTAGAATTAGATAAATGTATAAACACAGCACATCTACAAAGACCTGAATTAAAGCAGATAGATGTTAACCTCAAGGCTTTAGAGCAGAGAATAAAGATTGCCAAAAGTCAATATTATCCATCTATTTCTATGATTGGCAATTATGATTATCAGAAAGGACACAAACCAAAAATTGAATGGGAAAAGACATGGTCAGTAGGGGTAATGGTAAACCTTGAATTATGGAATTGGGGCGCTACTGGTGCAAGAGTAAACCAAGCAAAGGCAAATTTAGAGGCATTAGAGGAGCAAAAACTTTTATTGAAGAATAGAATCAGTTTAGAAGTTAGGGAAGCATACCTTAATTTACAGGAGGCAGAAAAAAATATTGGTGTAGCCAAAAAGTCTATTGGACAAGCAGAGGAAAATTTCAGGATTACAAAAGAGATGTATAAGGAAGGAGCTGCTACTAGTACCGATGTATTGGATGCCCAAACCCTGTTAACTCAAGCAAAAACTAATTATTACCAGGCATTGTATGATTACAATTTAGCTTTAGCAAGGTTAGAAAAGGCAATAGGAGGAAAATTATGAAAAGAGCTTTTTTTATAGGAGGACTATTAATTTTAATTATAGGCTGTGGTAAGCAGCCAAAAAATGATGTAAAAATAGAGGCTGTAAGTGTAGTTACCGCTAAACCATTTATATCAGATATAGTCTTTTCAACTACTCTTTTAGGAACTATCCTACCGATTAAAGAGGCAGATATTTCTCCTAAGATGGGTGGAGAGCTTGTAGAAATTCTTGTTAAAGAAAATACTTATGTAAAAAAAGATCAGATAGTAGCTAAATTAGACCCTACGGATGCTAAGCTTGTATTAGCTCAAGCAGAGGCAGGATTAAAGACTGCCCAAGCAGGACTTTTACAGGCAGAGGCAAATTATAATAATGCTAAGGTAGAATTTGAGCGGGCAAAAAGACTTAAGGAAACAGATGCAATTGCTGATAAGGCTTTTGATAAGGCAAAGACAGGTTTTGAATTAGCCTCTGCACAACTTGAAGTAGCTAAAGCACAGGTAAGCCAGGCAGAAGTTGGACTTGCAACTTCTAAACAGCAATTAGAAGATACCAATATCACCTCCCCTGTCGATGGAATAATCGCATCTAAAATAGCCAATGAAGGAGAGAGAATAAGAGGGATGGCTACTATCCTTAAGGTGATGAATATTGCGGTAGTCAAACTTGAGGTATCTGCCTCTGAAGATTTAATTACAAAAATAAAAAAATACAAAGAGGTAAAGGTTAAACTTGACGCCTATCCAGATAAAAGCTTTACTGGAACAATTAACGATATTTCTCCAACTATCGACCCTCTATCCAGAACATTTAAGGTCACTATTCATATTAGAAATCCACATTATATACTAAAGCCTGGTATGTTTGCTCGAGTAGTACTTGAGCTTGAAAAACACAAAGAGGTTATTTGCATTCCTCAAGGAGCAGTTTTTAATCGAGGATTAGACAATTATATCTATATAGTTGAAGGAAATAAAGCTAAATTAAAACAGGTCAAGTTAGGATTGCAGGATTTAGAAAAGGTGGAAATTGTAGAAGGACTTTTGGAAAATGAAGAAGTGGTCATTCGAGGAGTAGAGAATTTACAAGATGGTGTTTTAGTTAAAGCATTAAATAGAAAAATATAAAAATTACTTATTGTAAGGATTTGTGCAATTCGTGGTTAAAAATCTGCATCTTGCATTAATGGAGGTTTTGGATTAAGTGAACATTCCAGAATTATCAGTCAAAAGACCAGTTTCAGTGCTGATGGTCATTTTAATTATTGTTATCATTGGCATAGTGGCATTTTCTAAGCTTACTATTGACCTTATGCCTGATATAGACTACCCTGTTATTACTGTCATTACTAACTATGAAGGGGTAGCTCCGGAGGAGATTGAGAAGTTGGTCTCTAAACCAATTGAGGAGGTAGTAGCTACTGTGTCTGGGGTGAAGAAGATTTCTTCAACCTCCCAAGAAGGTACTTCATTAGTCATAGTAGAATTTAACTGGGGAACAAATTTGGATGGCGCAGCTGCAGATATTCGTGAAAGGCTTTCGGTAATAAAGGACTTTTTACCAAAGGATGTATCAGAACCTATAGTGGTTAAGATGGATATTGGAGCTATGCCTATTATGGCATTAACCATTGCCAGTCAACGAGACCTGGCTCAACTAAAGGATTTAGCTGAAGATGTAATTGCTCCAAGAATAGAAAGGATAAAGGGTGTTGGGCAGGTGATAGTCATGGGAGGACTTATTCGAGAGGTATTAATTGAGGTTGATATAGACAGGCTTAAGGCACATGGAATCTCTTTAATTGAAATAGCTCAAAAATTGCGATTGGAAAATATGGATAAGAGTTGTGGTAAAATAGTTTGTGGTCCAACTGAATATACTCTTCGTTCCATCGGTGAATTTAGAGAGCCAGAAGAGATGGAGAGGATAATTGTAGGAATAAAACAAGGCAATCCTGTATATCTAAAAGATGTAGCCGATGTAAAAGATACATTTAAGGAAATACGAGGATATGCCAGGCTAAAAGGAAAATATAGTGTAGGAATGATCATTCGTAAGGAAGCAGACGCTAATACTGTTGAGGTGACAGATGAAATACTAAGGCAAATACCAGTGATTGAAAGATACCTTCCCAGCGATGTGAAGATACAAAAGGTGTTTGAGATAGCTAAATATATAAGACAAACCATCCACTCTACTAAATGGAGTGGTATTGAAGGAGGAATATTAGTTGTAGTTATACTATTTTTATTCCTGCGTAATTTTCGACCAACTATTATCGTTATATTAGCTATTCCTTTTTCTATCATTACTACCTTTATCTTCATATATTTTCGTGGATTTACAATCAATATTATAACTTTAACCGGACTAATTATTGCTATGGGCAGATTGGTAGATGATGCCATTGTAGTGGTTGAAAATATCTTTCGGCACTTGAGTGCTGGTAAAAATAGACATGAGGCAGCAATAGTTGGTGTTACTGAGGTATCTATGCCCATTATTGCTTCAACCCTGACCACGGTAGCTGTATTTTTCCCATTGATTTTTGTTACAGGAATCGCTGGAGAACTTTTTAAAGACTTTGGCTGGGTAATAGCCTATGCATTATTTGCCTCACTATTTGTAGCTATCACACTTACACCAATGATGGCATCAAAAATTCTTAAAGCAACAACAGGTGGAGAACGAGAGGTGGGCTGGTATCATGCATTGCGGGAAAGGTATGGGAAAATACTCTTATGGTGTCTTGATAACAAGGGTAAAGTACTTACCCTCTGCTTTGGTTTATTTGCCTCAAGCCTTATTCTTATTGCCTTTACACAACAGGAATTTATGCCAGGATCTGACGAAGGTTCATTTATGGCAAGGTTAAAGATGCCTGTTGGAACATCTCTTGAGGAAACTTCCAAAGCTATCTCTATAGTTGAGAAAGAAGTACTTAAAATGGAAGGGATGGATAAAGTTTTTACATTTACAGGAGAACATCAAGGCTCCTCAGCCAGAGCAGGAAGTATGGGTATGGGTGAGGTATCAGGGGTATATACAGGTATGATAATAGTCACTTTAAAAGATAGAAATGAACGCAAAATTACTACAGCAGAGGTACAGAATAAAGTAAGAAAAATCACTAATACCATTTCATCTGCTGCTCTTGAAATACAGGACCTTAGAAGTATGACGATGGGAAGTAAGGCACCAGTTGAAATAAAGGTTAGTGGTAAGGATTTATCTATGTTGAAAAGGATTGCAGAAGATGTGAAACAGGTGATTTCAAAGGTAGATGGTGTAGTTGATATTACCACAAGTATGCAAGAAGGAAATCCTGAATTTCAAGTAACTTATGACCGCGAGAAATTATCTCAGGCAGGTCTAAGTGTTGCCCAGGTTGCCTCTGTAGTTAAAATGGCTGTAGCGGGTGATGTATGGACAAGATTGAGACAGAAGGGGGAAGAAATTGACATCCGTGTTAGAGTTAAAGAATCTCAACGCAAAAGTCTTGAAGATATAAGGAATATTGCTATTACCTCACCATTTGGTACTCAACTTTTGTTAAGAGATGTAGCAGAGATTGTTCCAGGCAAGGGACCTGGAGATATCAAACGATTTAATAAGAAGAGGCTGGTTAGCATCACTGCTAATCTATCTGGCCGTAAGTTAGGTGATGTAATGAAAGAGGTAAAGGCAACTCTGTCAAAGATAACATTACCTCCAGGATACCTGATTGATTTTGGTGGTGAGTATGAGGATATGATTGACACATTTCGTGACCTTGGTTTGATGCTCATCTTTGCTATCATTCTGGTCTATATGATTATGGCATCTCAGTTTGAGTCATTGATTCATCCTTTAACCATTATGAGCTGTTTGCCTTTTGCGGCTACTGGTGTATTTTTAGCACTATTTCTCACAGGACAATCTCTTAACATTGCCTCATTTATTGGTATTATTATGTTAGTTGGAATTGTAGTTACCAATGCCATTGTCTTATTGGATTTTATCAATCAGCAGAGAAAAAGAGGCTTAGAGATAAAAGAGGCAGTAGTCTCAGCCGCTGAGATTAGACTTAGACCTATTCTGATGACTGCTATCTGTACACTTTTTGCACTATTACCTATGGCTCTGGCACTTAAAGAAGGAGAAGAAGAGATGCAAGGACTGGCTATTGGAGTTATAGGTGGACTTACTACTTCTACTATTCTTACATTGATAATTGTTCCAATTGGTTATATTATTTTTGATAACTGGGGACAAAAGATAAAAACTCGCCTCCGCACAAAACTATATTAGGAATGAGTAATACAAGGTGCTGATAAATATAAAATAAACTGTTGCCTCTAACGCTTTTTGTCCTGAATGGCACTAACTTAAGGAAAAACTAAATAAGAGATTTCCCGAAAAGGGAAACTACCCGAGTATAATATCGACAAAAGAAGGAAAAGCTTAAGGCAACAAGAAAAAAGGTATTATCCTTTTAACCACAAAGTTCTCAAAGGAAGCACAAAGAACACAAAGAGTAATGAATGGGTTATTTTATAAGTCTTTGTGAACTTGGTGAAGATTCTTTGTGTCCTTTGTGGTTAAAGATACTACGATAGAATAGATGGCTATAGTGCTTAAGTTAGTGCCATTCGGGAGACAATACTAAATTCTCCGGAATTACCCAAAACAAAGGAATAATTTAGTATTCTGTCCCCGGAATTGACGGAATTGGAATTGAATTGAAAGAATTTGGGACTAAATTAATCGAAAATTTTTTAAAATTTGCTCTTGACAAATTTAAATTTTTGTGGTATTATTAAGTATATACCTAAAAATTATCTGCTTCTAAAAAGCAGTGGAAGATATTTTTAGGGAAACTATAAATTTGAATTGGAGGTATTAAAAACAATAAGGATAAAATTTATTAGTAGTCTATGTTTGATAATGGGAGTGATGTTGTGTCCATCTCAATCTAAAAGCTACATGATAACTTGGGACACGAGTTCGATACAGACAGTTTTTACTCCCGGAGTTGCTAATTGGGAAAGAACTGCCGTTTCTTCACCCTATATAATGTATGAGAATGGAACCTATAAAATGTGGTATCAAGGAGTAACCAGTGCAGCACCCGCCGGTATATATGGAATAGGATATGCTACCAGTACCGATGGAGTCAATTGGACAAACAGACAACTTGTTCATGGTCCTTACAGTGGTTATTACTCAACAGGTTCTCCTTATGTCATTAAGGAAGGGAGTACTTATCGTATGTGGCACTATGATTATTATGAATGGATAGCAGGAGATTGGTCAAGTTATATCTCTCATATGACCAGTTCGAATGGTATAAATTGGAATAATGATGAACGAAAGGTTTTAAGTGCTCAGGGACAAAGTAACCCGCAAGGAGATGGATATTGTGTCTCTTATCCATCTGTACTTAAAGAAGGAAGTGAATATATCATGTGGTATTCGGTAACTGACCATCCAAGGCCAGGAGTTGGAGGGCCATCAAAGATATGGCGGGGAACAAGTACTGATGGAATTAATTGGGATGTGAAAAATAGACAATTGTCACTTCCATATATTCCAAGTACATGGGAAAGCTATGTACTATATCCTCATGTAGTAAAAGAGCCATGGGGAAGTGATTATGTTATATATTATTCCACTCTTAATGGTCTGGGTAGGGCAAAAAGTACTGATGGAATTAATTGGACAGAAAGAGAACAAATTCTTACAACAGGTTGCTATTCACACTTTTTTCAATCTCCTGATGGAACACCATATTTGTATTTTACCCAAGGAAGTAATATTGTCAGAATGAAAGGAAGGTTAATCCCAGAACCGTCTACACTTTTGTTATTAGGTTCTGGTTTACTTGGTTTAGGAAAATGGTGTCGGAGGAAGGGTAGAAGGGACATTCCCTTAACGGCAGTAATAGAGTAAAAATCTGCATCCAGAAATTTCCCAACTTTTAGTTTCTTCAAAAAGAGGTATTTTGAAGGTCTTCGGATAAAAAGGTTCACGAAGCAAAAAAGAAGAAAGTCTTTTACGAGGGTGTTTGGTGTGGGTGAATCTTTTATCCGAAAAACCTTTCCAAATTAAAATTAATTCGATCAAGATAGCTACCGTTATTCCACTTCCAATAATCCCAGCTAAAAGACTCAAAGGCAAATAAACAAATTCTACCGTATTACTACCTTCAGGAAAATTAAAGTAACTGAACTTTTGCGTTTTTTAGAGAGTTGCCAATACAGATTCAATGGTTTTGCCCATTTTCCCTTGTTGGTGGCTCCAGATTAAAAGCTCTT
>SBAY01000031.1 GCA_005239945.1 Nitrospira sp. | reverse complement strand
TGTCCCCCACTAAACCCACGAAGTGTAGCCCTACTCATTGTATCTGCAAATTTAAGCCGCCTCTGCACTACCCCTGCCTCATACTTTAGTGCCTCATCCACAAATGTTACCCGTGCCTTCTTCTCCATCTCATCCCTTGTTACCACTGAGGCACTCACAGGCAGATCACCAATCCTTTCCTCTACCTTTGTAGTTGTAACCACAATCTCCTCTAACTCCATTATCTCTGTTACTGTCTCTTGTTGTTGAGCAAAACCAATACCACACCAACCAACAACCAAACCCATCCCCAACACTGTCCAAAAGCGAAATTTTTTCATTTGACATTTCCTCCTTAAGTAAAATTTTTTCATTTGAGACTCCCTCCTTGTGTTACGATTTTTAAAAGGATAGCACAAAGTTAGAATTTTGTCAACTATTTTTTTTATTTTTTTTAAAAAATTTGTAATTAGTCAAGGATTAATGTTGAAATCCTCAACTTGTCGACCGCCAATGATAGAAAAACACGCCTTTTATTTTATTGATTCCAACATATATCTATAATTGTGCAGGAGATAATGAAGAGTTGAAAACAGTTTGTCTCAATCTTCTGGAGTCTATCCGGCTGGCAGAAAGCTTTATTGCCACAAGTATTGCTGTCTTAGAAGAAGTGCAGTTTTTGGCCTTTAAGCATCACTTTGTAAAAAAAGATGTGCTTGCCCTTTTGAAAGAAATAGAAAATAGCGCTGACCTACTTTTGCCTGTGACTATTTCTGATTACCATCTGGCGATGGAATTCTTTATAAAGGATTCATTATCCCTTCAAAGTACTAAGGACTATTTTCATGTAGCCTGTATGTTAAATGCAAACATTAGATTTATTGTGAGCAATGATTCTGACTAATCACTGACCGATTACAAATTAATTTTATTAGGTTTTTAATGTCCACCACCTGCTGGTGCCCCATGAGCAGGTTTGGGTGGAGGAGGTTTTTTCCGTTTTTCTTTTGGAATTGGTGGTGGAATTATTTCTTTAACCAAACGAGTTAAACCTTTATTTTTTGCCTTCCAGAATATACCCCCATCTATTGTTTTAAAAATGCCTCCTTCTGTGCCCGCATAAATAATATTTGAATCTTGTGGGTCAAAAATCAAGGTATGGATGGATGTATTGACTAAACCAACATTTATTCTTTGCCATTGTTCACCTTTATCTTCACTTTTATATACCCCACCAATCCATGTTCCGGCATAGATTATATCAGATTGTTCAGGGTCCACCAGTAGTGTCCAAATATTCGAGTTAGCAAAACCCTCTTTTTTTAACTCCCAGTTTTGTGCCCCATCTTCGCTTTTAAAAACACCATCCTTAGTAGCAGTATAAACGGTATCGGAGGATGTTCCTACGGCTATAGCCCGAATATTAAGATTGGTTAATCCTGTATTTACCAATTGCCAGTTTTCTCCTCTATCTATACTTTTATAGACCCCTTTTTCCCATGTCCCAATATAAATTTTATCGGGCGGACTAAGAGTAATAAAGGTAATCTGAGCGGTGGCTAATTCTCCCTTTATCCCTTTCCAACTCTCTCCACCATCATCACTAATAAATAATCCTCCAGAGCCAACACAACCGGCATAGAGTCGAGCCGGATTATTTGGGTCTATGGTTAATACCCGCACTAATGGATTAATAAGCCCAATATTTTTTTCTACCCATTCATTCCCTTCATTTGTGCTTTTATATACCCCGCCATCACCACCTGCATAAATAATTTCTGGTCTTTGTGGGTCAATGACTATGGTGAATACATTAAGGTTGTAGAGGCGGTGATTTGCCACTTTCCATGTATCAGCATTATTGTTTGATTTATACACTCCGTATTCAGTAGCGGCATAAATCTTATTTGAATTCTTAGGGTCAATAGCTAATGAATAAACCCAATCGATGGCTACTTCCTTCCACTTATATTCAATTTGAGGAATCAGGGTAAGATTTTTCTCTTTAGGAGGGGCACAGCCTGAAATCAGGAAAATTGATAAATAAAAAATGATAAAAAACAAGACTATTTTCATTTTAAAGTAATTTCGTCCTTTTATTTAATCCAGAGGTTTCTACTAATTAGAATAACCCCTATTAAAATAGCTAAAAATGTTAGATGTTCACTATTGCCTTTTACTTGCTCAAAACTCCACTTTTTTATTTCTTTGCCTTCTGGACGGTATGGGGTTAATCCCGGGATAAGCGTGGGGACTTGCCTTGCGTATTCAATGTATTCTTCACCAAATATCTTTTCTAATCTATCCCCTTCTTTTTTTAATTTATAAGGGAAATACTGAAAGGAAAAAACTGCTAATCCAAATATCAGGATATAAAAATTAGAGGCACAAAGGCAAATACCTATCATAACTAAAAGTGTGCCTAAATAAAGTGGATTTTTAACATAGGCATAGGGTCCGGAAATAGTAAGTGCCTTATCTTTTCGTAAATGCCCAGCTGCCCAAAGACGAATAGCTTCTCCAGGTAGAATTATCCCCACCCCTATTAAAAAAAGTAGGGGTTGAGCATTAGAGAAAATTATTAAAAGAAGCACTAATATACATGTAAATATTTGTTTGATGCTTATATTTTTTACTGAAATCATAATTACTCCTTAATGCTTAAATTATGTAGGCGATAACGAAAAATAGCCCATTTTGGATAATTTAAGGACCATTTTAATTCAAGATACTATTAATTCAATAAGTTATGTATACAATGTATTT
>SBAY01000056.1 GCA_005239945.1 Nitrospira sp. | reverse complement strand
TGTCCCCCACTAAACCCACGAAGTGTAGCCCTACTCATTGTATCTGCAAATTTAAGCCGCCTCTGCACTACCCCTGCCTCATACTTTAGTGCCTCATCCGGAAATGTTACCCGTGCCTTCTTCTCCATCTCATCCCTTGTTACCACTGAGGCATTCACAGGCAGATCACCAATCCTTTCCTCTACCTTTGTGGCTGTAACCACAATCTCTTCTCCATATACCGTAATGGTTGGTGTACCAGCAAAGGCACACTTTCCCAAACCCAATATCAAGCTTAATACTACAATCCTCTTCATTTTTTCCTCCTTTTGTTATAAGGTTCTATCGCAACAACCTAAAGGTTGATTTTTTTCTCCTTCTATATTTTTTAAGATTATAACACACCTTAAAATAAATGTCAAGCATTTTTTCACACTTTTTTAAAATTCGTATTACAAAAGCAAGAAATTTATATGATTAAAGCTTGCTCTCTATGCCCAGCCATCACTGTCTACAATTTCTTGGATAACCACGATATACATAATAATCAAAATCGGTCAAGTTCTTAACCTCCAGGAATAGCATGGTATTCTTCTTCATATGATATGTAGTCTTAAAATCCAGATAATGGTACCAAAGCATCTTGTATGTCTCTGCCTGATCAGCATACCGATCAGAATAGTAGGTATACCACAACTGAAGATTCAAAGGCTTAATCGGTTTAAAGAAAAAGTAGCCATTAAATTTATAGGGGGCATAGTAGGCAAAAGAGCTCTTATGCACCTCATCTCGTGTCTTTCTAATAGTAAAACATCCATCAAAACCTGTCCGGTCACCATGGATATACTTAAAGATTATATCACACCCTGTCCAATAAGCCTCATCCAGATTCTCATACTGTTTGTAGTCCACTTTGCCAGTCTCCGTGCCAACTTTGAAATAGGTATGGCTATAAAACTTACCATAAGCCTTGTTGAAAAAGGGAGCTAACTGCCAGCTAAATTGATTCGTGTTTAAATCATGTTTTCCGCCGAACTTCAGAGTAGCGCATAGATTGACCTGAGGCTCAAGAGTAGGGTTAGCCCGTACATCACTTGTAGAAAAATATTTCTCAAAAAAACTGGGATATTTTTTGGTGGATGTAAAGGAAACATCATAATAAAAAGGCTCAAATTTCTTTCCATAAGCAATCTTTGGAAAAACATCAAAACCAAATTCTTTATGATAGAAGATATTAGCTGACAAAACCAAGCCTCCCCATCGTTGATTACCAGACAAATCCAGCAAATATTCACTGGCATCACCCGTAGTCACCTTACCTGTATTCTCGCTTGTTTTGTTAAAATCACCCTTATACTGAATAAATCGAAGTCCATACTCATAACCTTTCTTGTTAATCCCTATCGCTCCCCCATATTCTAATACTTCTATTTCATTGCCTCCCAGAAATGGAATAGTGCTGACACTACCATGTTCATCTACTTTATAAATGATATTTCCATTTTGGTCCCGCTTCACCCCAGTTGCTTTGTTTTTTTCAAGTGGTCATTGACAAAAAGCTCGATATAAAAATCATCAAATTTGGAATTCGCTACCCCGCCATAAGACCTCAGTTTTTCTCTATAACGAGGTTTGGTAGGATCAGGATAATACTCATCACTTTCTACTGGACGAGTTTTTTGGGGAGTATTATAGCTATAAATAGCGCTTCCCTTATCCTCTTCTGAGTAAAAAAATGAACTATTTATCCTTTTCCAACCAAATTTAAAGATAGAATTGGAACGCTCCTTATCATTGTTGTTGTGATGGTGCTCTCCTTCAGTTTCATAGTTATGAGAAAATTCCCAATTTGTCCATTTACAGGAAGATGAAATCCCTTTATGTTCTCGAGCACCACGCCAGGTCTTAAGGAGGCCTCCAACCTCCTCACTCTTTTTTTGAGTAAATATCTTAATCTCCCCACCAGAGCAACGACTTGAGATTTTATAAATTTCTACCCGTTCAACAGAAGAAAAGTCCACTTCACCCCATTTAACATACTTAGCGGTAATAGTTTGGTCATTGATAGGACGACCATCTAAAATCACAATGATATCGCTGGCGTTAAAACCACCCATATTCAATAACCCAAATTGTGTGGTGCTGATTCCTGGAAGCCTGTTTAACAACTCAACAATAGTTGAGACATTATAGGATTGGATCTCTTTCTTATTCAAGATGATCACATTCGCTCCCAGGTCATCTTCATGCGCTATTTTTTGAGACTCTGCAGCTATGCAAATTGTACCCCAGATACCCAAAATAACCATTATCACGGAAAATTTAATTATTCTGTACATATTCACCTCCATAAGGTCCTCTACATTCTTTGCTGCCCTTTTAAGCATATTGGAATAACTCTGCCACATAATTGATACTAACTTCATAAAAGTCAACTCCTTTTGAACTTATCTGGATCCTTGTTTATTATATATTCTGATATTATTTTCCATTAAATACTCCAGGATGTATAGCTTTAGCAAATTCTTCTAAACCCAAGATTATCCTTGGATTTGCCCAGCTAAGTTGATCTTCAACCACATATATTCTGTTATTTTTAACAGCCTCGATATCTCCCCAGCCAGGCCTTTTCTTTATTATCTTCTTTATCTCATCTTGGCTAAACTTGTCTAAATCTGCTGTAATTATTATCACTTGAGGATTTCTCTCTATAACCTCTTCAGGATTTGGTATAAACCATGGCTTTTCCTTTTTAACCTCAGAGAATATATTCTCTCCCCCAGCTAAATGAATCAAGGCATCATCCCTTGAGCCTTTAGTGGAAGTATATCCTATTCTTTCTGGATAATATATTCCTTCTCGATAAACTGTAGGACTTTTTAATTTTTTCGCTACTCTTTTGATCCTATCTATCCTTGATTCTATATCTTTTACAAGTTTTTCTGCTTCTTCCTTTTTACCTGCAATATCTCCAATAACTTTTATATGATGCAAGATTTCTTCAATTGATTCTGGGTAGTTGAATCCTACTACTGCCAAACCACACTTTTCTAATTTCTCAAGATTATTTTTGTATCTATCCCAACTTGATGTTGACATTATTACAAGGTCTGGGTCTTTTGCAACTATCTTTTCAAAATTGCATTCATAAAGCCCTCCAATATTATCTATTCTTAACGCCTCCTTAGGATACTTAAGGTAATGAGGTCTTCCAACGAGCTTATCTCCTGCACCAATGGCAAAGAGAATCTCAATATCTGCTGTCGCTACCGTTACTATTCTCTTTGGATTCTCTGGTATCTCTACAATTCTACCTAATTCATCTTTGAATATTCTTTTTAAGCTTTCGGCTTCTATCTCCCCACATCCTACAGCAAGAATTAAAATTAACTTTAAAAGATTAACCCTCATTTCTACCACCCATATTTAGAGAACTATTTATTGGGGCTATAGAGATTATATGCGGTCTTCCTGAGTCATGGTTTACAATTGCCTCTACCCCATAGACCTGGCGTATATTCTCTGGGGTAAAGATAGATTTTGGCTCGCCTTCTGCGTAGATTTCGCCATCTTTAAGAAAGACTACTTGATCCGAATAACGAGAGGCTAAATTTAAGTCATGGATTGCGATTATTGCCGATATCCCCTCTTTCTTTACCACAGAGGATATCAAATTCATCACCTCAAGTTGATGCCGAAGATCAAGATTACTTGTGAGTTCATCAAGCAGCAATATTTCTGGCTGTTGGGCAAGGGTACGAGCTAACAACACACCCTGTTTTTCCCCGCCTGAAAGCTCATTAAAGTCCCGCAGGGCAAAATCTTCTAATTTCATCAATTCAAGCACACGAGAGACTATCTCCTTGTCTTCTGAGCTTACACCCCATGTAAGATATGGCTTTCTACCAAGTAAAACAATATCAAAAACCGTAGAGGGAAAGGAGGTTAAAGAGCTTTGCGGCACATATCCTATACACTTTGCCAGCTCTTTTAAGTTCATCCTTCCTACATCTTCACCCTTCATCATTACGGTTCCCTGCTTAGGCTTTAAAATCTTATTGATACATTTAAGCAGGGTAGTTTTGCCTGAACCATTCGGTCCAACAAGGCTTAGTAACTCACCTTCTTTTATACCAAGGGTTATATCATTAAGTACCTTCCTGCTTCTATAGCTGAAATGGATTCCCTTTATTTCAAGTATCATGCAAAATATTCCTTTCTTCTTGTAAGTAGAAGATAAAGAAAGAATGGCACCCCAATAAAGGAGATAACAATTCCTACTGGGATTATAATAGGTGAAAAGATGGTTCTGCTAATAGTATCTGCTAAGAGTAGAAGAATTGCACCAAGTATACAAGAGAAAGGTAATAAGAATCTATGGTCTGCACCTATAAGCATTCTCGTTATATGTGGTGCCACAAGGCAGACAAAGCCTATTATTCCGGTAAAACAGATTATTCCTGCAGTAATAAGACAGGAAAGAACAAGGACCATCCTTCTAACTAAAGAAGTATTTACCCCAAGGCTTATAGCCACCTCATCTCCAGAGGATGCAATAGCATTGATATCCCATGAGTATTTTATAAGTAAGGGCAGGCAGCAAACAAGGACCATAGTTATTATTAAAACTTGCTCCCAGGTTGCTCCGCTTAGGCTTCCAAATAACCAATGGATAACCACTTTAAGTTGTTCTTCAGTTGCTATGTATTGAAGGAGAGAGGTAGCGGCTGATGAAAAATACATCACCGCAATCCCAGCAAGGATAAGTACTTCAGCAGTTATCCCTCTGAGTCTTGAAAGCCCTATCACCAAGAAAGCAGAAGCTACGGCAAAGATAAAGGCATTGGTTATAACAAAGTATTTTTCTGTACCAATTAAGCCAAATCCAAGAATAATAGCAATCGATGCCCCTAAAGCAGCAGAGGATGATACACCAATGGTAAAAGGACTGACCAATGGATTTCTCAATATCCCCTGCATGGCTGCACCAGATATAGCCAAGCCTGCACCAGCAATTATAGCCATCAAAATCCCTGGCAGTCTTAATTCCCAGACAACTATGCTTGCCAATCGAGTTGATTCAATATTTGGAAATATCCTGGATAATACAGCCCGAATAACATCACCTATACTCAGATTAGCAGCACCAACGGATATAGCAAAAAGAACAAGGAGTAAAAGTGCTCCCATACTTGTTAAGATAAAGACTATCTTTCTAAAAGTAAACCTACTGTAGGCTTCAATTATTTTAGTTCTCTTTGTTTCTGTTACTTTTTTCATCTTTCCTCCACCATATCATTGCCGATTTGTAATTCTGCTTTAAGATAATCTTACCGTCTTCTTTTTCTATCCTTTTTTCAAGATACGACTTAATATGTTTCTCAGCTTCTTGAGTATAAACATTTAGAAGTTCCTTCCAGTATGAAATCCCTTCTTCCAGAGTTGAAAACTCTCTTTTATGTTCGGTTTCGCTTATCTCAACATTGGCATATATCCCTATCTGATAAAGGAGATTATAAAGATAGATATAATCAGGCCCTGGTTTATACTCTTTGTTATGAACTTTTGACCATAATTCACCATACTCTTTCTGTGTATTCCTCCCGGCAAAGTGAAAGAGGTAAACACCGCATCTGGCTACTTCATCCATTTTCAAGATAGCCTCTTTTATATCTGGCATGGATAGAGAATAGGAAGCAATTACAAGGTCATACATTCCTATATCTTTACCTGGCTCTACATCTTCCCACCTTTTGTTTATACAGCTTATATTATCTATCCTCTCTTTGTTTGCATTTTCCTTAAGGCAAGAGAGCATACCTATAGATGGTTCAACAACAGTAATATGTTTTACCAATTTAGCTAAAGGTATAGCCAGAGTACCAGGTTCTGCACCAATATCAAGAACTGAGAAGTTTTTATCAATTGGGAGGTTAGAGATAAATTTCTCTGCTCGATTGCTCTGCCATATCCACTCATTATAACTTTTTGCTCTGCCATCCCAATATTTAACAAGATCTTCTTGTTGACCTCTGTAGGAGGAGTTTTGCATTACCCACTTCCACATCCTCTCCCACTTTAGCTCTTCATAACGAATTGGCATTTGTTCTTTTTTCATTATTCTTCCTCTTTTTCCCACGGACAGGGATAAGCATATATTCCGTGTTTTCTTATATCAAAGTCTGAGCCAAAATATTTGCTAACCAACTCTTGAAAGACATCCCGAGGATCTATATCTTTGAAACGGTCAGGATGAAGAATCTTTGCTGTATAGAGTGCTCCTACAGGTTGCACAGTCCCCAGGTTTAAGAACATAGAATAACCATAAACCTTTTTACTCTTTAGTGCACATACATCAGCCAATTCAGAACGCCTCAAAATCTCTTCTACTACTTCTTTTGCTTTTGAAGGGCTATCTATATCGCAACCTAATCGATGACCTTCTTGGGTACTTTCATATTTGAAGATAACACAAGGATTCTTCTCAAGCACTAGTTCTGGACTTATAGTGAATATATCTTTATCAATAAAAAATGCGATATTTTTCCCACCACACTTTTCTATTAAAGAGTTAAGATATGATTTTCTGCCATAAGTTTCATATGGTTTTAATCGTTCCCAGTAAACCTTAGGTCTTTTATCCTCAGGAATATCTTTTGTCCGAGATTCGATAAGATTGAAGTATTTATAATAGAAATCATTAAGATAGCGATTAGCTTCTTTCTCTTTTCCTAAAATCCTGGCAAGTTTCTTGAATTCCTTTATGAATGTGCGAGGGTCATAAAAGTCAAAGGCAACAACAGCAATATTATCAGAGAGTTTTTCATCAAGCTTATCTGAATGATAATGCTAACAGATTAAAAGGTCTGGATTCAATTCTATTATTTTTTCATAACAAGGCTCAAAGGCATTCCCTGGGGTTGGTTTCTTTACCACTTCGGGCATAATTTTTTTAGCAAATGGGTTTTTAGACAGCAAATCAAGAATTGCTACAATCTTATCACTTTCTCCTAACAGATAAATTACTTCAGCATCATATCCACCAAAGGCAACGATACGTTTCACAGGTAATCTAATCTTTACTGTTCTTCCTGTAGAATCAATGATAGTTATTGTTTTTGGTGCTTCTTTCTTTTCTTTTGCTGCACTCCAGCCTCCAAAGATTAAGACTGTTGCAATATTAACTATAACCAAAATTAAACTGAGTCTCTTCATAATTCAGGATATGCCCACCTCCCTTGAAGCTTCACGCCCCAAAACTCTTTCAGCATCTCTTTATGCACAGCCTTAGGATCAAGGTCTGGGAAAAGCTCAGGATGAAACCACTTAGCATTATAGCAAGTGCCTATAACTTGTCTTGGTCCCGCACATAACTTTGAGTGGATGATATAAACCTTTCCTTCTTTTACTGCCTTTACCTCTTTTAATTCCCTTCTTTTCATTATTTCATCTCTTACTTTTTTCATCCCTTCAGCATCAGGTATACCACTAACCTCTGAAGTCATAGGAACTTTAGTGATAATATCTGGATTTTTCTCTACAAGCCATTCAGGACTCATCTTTGGTGATCGACTTGGTTGCCTTCCCACGCAATTGATCCCACCTGCTTGCTTTATTTGAATCTGCATAGGACTTTCATACATAAATATTCCCCAAGGTGTCTCCATAGCATTTTCTCCTTCTGCTGTTGATTGATAAGTCTCGAACACCTCATGAAATATCTTTGGTTTTTCTTCAGGGCTTAAATTTTTTGTCCGTTCTTTAATTAAATCTATCTTATTCTGAATAAAATCGTTAAGTTCCTTTGCTTTCTCTTCCTTGCCAAGCAGTTTTCCCATCTTCTCAATAAACTGTATTGTCTCATCAAATGTCCATACTCTAAAGCAAAGAACCGGTATCTTCCATTCATGAAACTTATCAATAATTTCTTTTTTTGTCCATTGATAAGCGATGATCAAATCAGGGTTAAGTTCAGCAATCTTTTCAAGATTTGGAGTAACCGTACTCTTTCCTACTGACTCTTTTTCCCGAAGTTCTGGAAGGTATTGGTCTTCAGGACTGCATATACCTACAATTTTGTTTCCTTCTCCCAGGGCACAGATGACTTCACTTGGATAGCCGGTTAAAACTATGATTCTTTTAGGCTTACCTGGAAGGGTTACTTCCCTTCCTATCTCATCAGTGATAGTAATTCCTGTTACAGCAACTTTATCCTTTGGTTTAGTCCAACCTGTAAGAACTAAAGCAACTACAATAATATTAATAGTCAAAATTAAGCAAAACTTTTTCATCTACTATCTTCTTAACTCCAAAAGAGAGTAAGCCCACATTCTATGACATTCAATCGTCTATTTTAATCATTCCCTAAATCAGTTCCTTTATTTGCAACTATTTACCCAAATGTAGTGTAACGAAGGGAAAATGGGAAACAGAGGGAAACCTGATGTAGATAGATGTTCGCCAACAAGGGAGATATGACGCCTCCCTGTGGTGTGCCTACCTTGTTTTTCTTCCCACCCTTGATTCTTCCATCCTCTTCAATTGGGGCTTTTAACCACATCTTGAT